>CAYTDU010000535.1:0-4310 GCA_964436395.1 uncultured Gemmatimonadaceae bacterium
CACCATTCTTCTCGAGGCTTGGTAGAGGCTCCACATTTTCCATACGCCGTGGGAGATGGGTCCGTGCAGGCTACGGCCCGGGACCTGGCCGCGTACGCACGGTTGATAATGAACCGAGGAGTGGGACCGCAGGGTCGAGTCGTTTCTGAGGAAACCTTCCGTCGTTTCAGCACTGGGTATGTCGAGAACGGCTCTTCGGACTACGGCTATGGCATAAATGTCGCGGAGCGTGACGGCAGGGTGCTGTTACAGCACAGCGGCGGTATGGTCGGGTTCGGTGCGTACCTCATGGTAGATACGGCAGCGTCGTTGGGGGCCGTCGGTATGGTGAACGGTCCGTCGTCCGGTTCCCAAGTTGCGCGGTTCGGCCTCGACGTGGCGAGGGCGATTCAAGAGGGAACTGCAATCCCGGAGTTACCCGATCCACCGTTGCCGCCCACCGCCGGTTCGATTGGAGACTATCCAGGCACATACACCAGCCCAGGCGGTGAGCCGATCCGCTTCGTATTGCTGGATTCTGCACTCGCCGTGGTCACCGAAACACGGACCGTGCCCCTTGAGCCTCGTGGCGAAGACATCTTCTATACGGTCGATCCGGACTTCGATCGTTACCTGTTCGTGTTCGAGCGGGATGAGTCGGGGCAGGTAAACGCCGTATCCCACGGACCGTCCTGGTTCGTCAACTCTGCGTTCGACGGACCAACAGCCTTCGATGTACCCGAGTCCTGGCGGGAGGCTACCGGCAGGTACCGCAGTTGGTCGCCGTGGTTGCCTTACTTCGAGGTGTTCCCCAGGGCGGGCCGGTTGATTCTAGTGACGGGAGAAGGTGGTGAGTCGTCGAGCGGCGAGACCCGACTCTTTGACGAGGCGCCAGGTTTGTTCCGCATCGGGGAAGACCCTAGTCCCGAACGGCTACGCTTTCACGATGTCATTGACGGACGAGCCCTGCGTGCAGACTGGTCGGGCCACGTGTTCTTCAGAACGAGTCGCTGAGAGGCGTTGTTAGGGAAAGCTGCGACTTGCCGTTGAAGTGTTGCCGCGAGCACGCCTCGCTTTGGCCCTGCTGGTCTGGCGGTCTCCGTGTTCCTGCTGCATCTTTGCCGATCATGGCCGATGTCACCTTGGAGGCTCGCATGCAGAACTGGGGACGTAAACTCACGAACGTCGCTCGAACATTAACAGCCGCTGTACTCGTAATTCTGGTGTGCGTGCCCACTGTGCGCGCTCAGGACCAAGGTGCGGCGGACACCGCCACTCCCGAGTCTATCGTCGCGGCAACCTACGAGTCGATCGAAAGAGCGCCGGGCGGAGATTTCGACTGGGATCGGTTCCGAAATCTCTTCCTGCCCGAGGCGCGTTTGATACCCAATACGGAGCAGCGTAACGGAGCGTTCGACATTCTCACGCCCGAGGAGTTTATCGACTGGCTTGTTGGCGTTACCACCATTGGAGGAGCCAACGACCGGGGCTCCGCCGAGTCGGGCGTTCACAATGTGATAGAACAGTATGGAGATGTGGCGCACGTCTTTTCGACTTACGAGAAGCACTATTGGGGTGAGACCGAAATCCTGGGGCGAGGAATCAACTCGTTCCAGTTGGTGCGCAACGACGGGCGCTGGTGGATCGTCGGAATCGTGTGGGACGAGGACTATGCGGCGGGACCGATCCCCCCGCGCTACGGAGGTAATTAGGACCCACAGGAAACCCTTTCCAAGGAGACGACTATGTGCCGTTTCGTCCTTGCAGTATTTGCCTTGAGCGTTTTTTCCGCGTGTCAACCCGCTGCGATCGAACTGACCGAAGAGAGGAAAGGCGAAATTGCGGCTGAGGTTGAGTTGCTTCACACTCAATGGGTCGACGCGTGGAAGGCAGCGGATGTCGACAGGGGGATGTCGTTCTTCGCCGACTCTCCCGAGTTGATAGAGGCTGTTGACGGGGAGGTCACACAGGGCTTTTCAACTATCGCACAAGGTTGGAGGTCAACGTTTGCCAGTATTGAGAGTCAGAGGATCAGGATCTCCGACGTGCACACCGTGGTACTCGCGCCCGACGTCGTTTGTTTAACGGAAGACGGCATATATGTCGTCACCGACACGGCGGGCGTGGTTGGCCCCGAGACGCCCTACGTATACACGTCCATTTGGGTGCGCGACGGCGGCCAGTGGAAGATCCATTTCGGCCACCAATCCAGTCCCACCGCCGAAGATCCGGAGGAGTGAACCAAGTTATCTGAGCAACTCCGAAACAAGATGGGGCCGGCAATTCCGGCCCCACTCCTTGTTTCTCCGTTCCGAGAAAAACCGCGAGTGCCTCTCCCTACATTCCCCCTTCCACCAGCCGGGTGGTGAGCGCAGTGGGTGTCATCAGCTTGTAGATCGGAACCATGGGTGGCCCCTGTGGCTCGCGCCGCCTGCCAGGAGGGCCGGCCGGGCGTTCTTGCTGCACCGCTGTGGGGTCACCCGGCTTCGGAAGCCAGGCATCCATCGTATTCCAATAGATCACGTTGTCTTCAGTCTCCGGCTCGAGCATGTGGGTCACTAGCCGCCCGAGGAACTGCGCTGTTGGTACCACGTAGGTTCCCACCGGGAACTCGCGCCGCACCGTCACCACGTCTCCGACCTGCACTCTCGTGGCCGCTGCATGGTTGTATGCTCGCTCGTAGGAGACGCCAGCCACCGTGTAAGCTTGCACCTCGAAGGAGTCAGCCTCAGTTAGAACTTCGACGGTGATGTCGTGTCGCTTCAGCATTGCCACGGCGTCTACCGCATCTCTGGGAAGGAGATACGCCCACGGGCGCGGACGGGTTTTGGTTGCCACAGGTTTCTTCAGGAGTTGGGCACCAGTGACTTCGATGGTGTCTATCGGAGTTCCGGGTGGAATATTCCGCCCAATGCCGGTAATGATGGTGTAGTCCACCGTGTAATCTTCGGGGACGTACTCCATCTCCACCGCGATCTCTCCTCGGGGTTCGGCCCCCATTGCGATCGTTTCCATGCGGGCATCAGTCACGAGGCGCATTACTTCATCGGCATGATGCGCGGCATATTCGGCGACCGCTAGGTTCCCGAGGTATCCCGCCCTTGCTCCATGCTCCTGGTTTTGTCCCGGCGCCTCGAACAGAATGCCTATGGAGTTGATGAATCCACCGTAGTTGCGCCCGATCCGCGCCTGAAAACCACCTCCCCGCCAGGCCTCTTCGTCACCTCCCGAGTAGTACCAGGACCGTAGGCCCTCAGCCTCCAGCCTTGCGTCGATCGCTGGAAAGATCTCCTGGTCGCAAAGCAGTGTGAGTTCCTGAGCCGGGTCATAGTGGCTGGGACATTGATAGCAGAGGTTATATGGCCGCGATCCGCCGTTGTGAGAGTCTACGAACATGTGCGGCCGCCATTGCGCCATTAGGTCGCCAACGTAGTGAACCATCTCGGGTTGCTCGAGCTTCACATAGTCGCGGTTCAGGTCGATGCCCCAGGAATTCCCACGTTCGCCATCTTCGGTCAGTTCATATCCGTCGGGATTGATCTGGGGGGCCACGACTACTGTAACCTTGTCCAGGAGATCGTTGGCTGTCGTTCCTCGCGTGGCCAAGTCCCGCATGAGAATCAGGAGACCCTCCCGAAAGGTCCGTTCCCCGCCATGGATGTTCGCTGCAAGGAGAACGATGGGTCGTCCTAGCGCCCAAGCCTCCCAAGGCTCACTCACCAGCGGGCGGCTGAACACCGCGTATGGAAGCTCACGTCCCTGCCGCGTTTCACCGTATGAGCTCAGGCGCATGTCGAAAGAGGCCCCTCGCAGGTCCTCTAGGTATTCCCACATATCGGCGTGGCTCGTGAATGATTGAAAATCAGAGAGTTCCGCTGGAGTTTGCGGGAACCCCTCCTGGGCAGGGGTCCAGTTCAGCTGTCCCCACGCTGGAGAAGTCGAACCAGCCAGGAGAATTGTTCCCACGACGCAAGCGCGATAACCAGAAGTAAATTTGTTGATGAATTCGGAAAGCATTGTCCGTCCTGTTTCTGTCTGGTAGTTGGCGCATTGTATGGAGGGGTGTGGGTCTCCGCAAGCGCCCTTCGTGAACTGCCTTCCCGTGTATGCACGCCGGTTTGGCGCTGCTGGCCTTCCGATCCCCCAATTCCCGCTGCATCTTAGCCGATCATCGGCGAGGCCGTTTCTTGCTCGCTGAAATCAGCACTGATTGGAATCCAATACCAGCCCTGTTCCACCAACGAGGAATACCATGAGAGTGATCTCACTGTTGATCGGAACGCTGGTGGCAGCCGAGACTTACCGAGGATGCACAGAGATTTCAGGAGACC
>CAYTDU010000536.1:0-4308 GCA_964436395.1 uncultured Gemmatimonadaceae bacterium
GAATCTGGCACCGTGTTGTGCCAAATTTCGTAATTCAAGATGGTGATCCAAGGGGAGATGGGTCGGGCGGGCCGGGTTTCTCATTGAGGGACGAAAACAGCAGGAGACGGTACGGGCGCGGTACGGTCGGAATGGCACTCGCAGGCCCCGATACGGGAGGTAGCCAGTTCTTCATTACGCACAGTGCTCAGCCTCATCTCAACGGGACCTATCCCATCGTAGGCCAGGTAGATCAAGGCATGGATGTGGTTGATAGGATCACTCAGGGAGACAAAATCCGAACAATCAGGAGGCGATAATGCATCCCGGGAAGCTGAGGGGTGCAGCGTGTGAACGATACATGAGAGTAATGGCAAGCAACAACCGGATGTTTCTAGTTTCTAACCTCGTGCTGGCTTTGGTTTTCGTTGCCGGGTGCAGAACTCAACCTGGTGCACTCAGCCCGAACTCAATGGCGCGTGTGGAGATGGAGACCGTGCGCGAGTGGGCAGCCGAGATCGCACCGCCGCAAGCAACTCGCTACGACATGCGCTGGACCTTCCAAACTCAACGCGGTGCGGTGCGTGGGCAAGCGGCGCTTCGCGTCGAGCCGCCCGATTCTCTCAGGTTCGATTATCGGGGCCCTTTCGGGAGAGCCGGCGCCGCATTCATTGTTGACAATGAACTGGTTTGGGCTGAGCCCGAGGAAGATGTAGAGACGCTGATTCAGGCAGTGCCGTTGTTCTGGGCGGCCTTGGGGTTGCCGCGCGATCCACCGGTAGGGACCGAGATATTCGGCATTGAGACAGCGGAGGGTCGTAGCTGGCGTTACGGCGTCGGCAGCGACACAATGGAATATCATGTGGTCCGTGCGCCGCGGGTAAGGTTCCTTGCTGAAATGCGCCAAATCGACGAAGTTCTCGGGCGTGTTGAGGTCAACTACGACGATGAGACGAGCCTGCCAACGAGGGCGACCTTGACGTTTCCCAAGACCGCGTCCCTATTCGTCCTGGATGTGACGAAGATCGACACTACCGTAGCCTTGAACGCTGATGTTTGGAAACGTCCGTAACGTACTAGTAATGCTTGGCTTGAGCCTCTCGGTTGGCGGTTGCCTTTACGGGTTCGCCGGCGGGGGGCTTCCCGGACATATCCGGACTGTAGCGATACTCCCGTTTGATAACCAGACTCCGGAGCCTACGCTGACGCAAGAAGCGTCAGAAGCGATCAGGGAAGCGATGGAGCAGCGGCTCGGTCTGAGGGCATCTTCCGAGGCGACGGCCGACGCTGTCGTGCGTGGGGCCATTACTCGCTACACGGCGGATATTCCGCTGTCGTTTCAAGGTGGACAGGCCGGAAACGTGAATGTCACACGTAGACGCGTTCAAATCTCATTGCGCGTGGAGATCTACGATCAGCGAGAAGGCCGGGTGCTGTGGGAGAGATCCAGCATTCAGGTTGACGGCGAGTACCGGCCTCCGGAGCAGGAAGAAGGCCGCAGGCTCGCATGGGAAAAGCTCGTGACCGACATCGTAGAGGGTGCGCAATCGCAGTGGTAGGTGATATCTCGTGAGCATGCGGAACCGACGAGGCAAGAGACGCATCGGCTGTCTCTTCACCTTGCTGCTCTTGGCGATCGTCGTGTACTACGGCATGGAACCCGCCAACCTGCTCTTCAAGACATGGCAGCTCAAAGAGGAGATGAAGGCACAAGCTGGCTTTGCTACCAGCATTGACAACGCGGCAATCCGCAGGCGCCTGGCCCGTAAGATCGAAAACCTCGAACTCCCCGCGGATGCTAGTTCCAATGTCAGGATCAGGCGCACCTTGCGACCAAGAGAGATTATTATCACCACAGAATATGAGATCACCTACATTCTGCCGTTCTTTACCAAAGTCGACACACTCAATCTCGAGGCCAGAAGCCCCCTGTAGACAATTGGCGGTGCGTTCTGGCCCATTTTTTTCCGTTACAACGGTGTAGGAGTTGTTTTCATGGCGCGTGCTGAAGGCAGAGGTGCCCAGGAACTGAGGACGGTTTCCCTCGAGCGCAACATGAACCCGTATGCCGAGGGTTCGTGCCTGGTTCGGATGGGGAATACGGTCGTTCACTGCACTGTGAGCGTCGAAGAAGGAGTTCCCCGGTGGCGGCGCGGCAGTGGTTTGGGATGGATGACCGCGGAGTACGCCATGTTGCCTCGCGCAACGTCGGAGCGAACAGCGAGAGAGAGGCGCGGACCCGGAGGGCGAACCGCTGAGATTCAGAGGCTCATAGGTAGAAGCCTCCGCGCTGCGCTCAAGGACTTCGACTTTGGTGAACGCACACTCCACGTGGACTGTGACGTGTTGCAGGCCGACGGAGGTACTCGGACGGCGGCGATAACAGGCAGCGCGGTTGCGGCCGCCGATGCCTGTGGTTGGATGGCGCAAGAACATGGCGTAAACAACCCGTTCGCTTCGCTCGTCTCAGCGATCTCTGTGGGCATAGTAGATGAGGAAGTGCGGCTCGATCTCGAATATGCCGAGGACAGCGCAGCGCAGGTAGATGCGAACGTGGTCGTGGCCGAACCTGACTTGTTGGTTGAGGTTCAAGGAACCGCTGAGGGTCGCCCGTTCAGCCGAGCCAGGTTCGATGAACTGCTCGACCTCGCAGTCGCGGGCGCCAAACAACTGTTTGGTGAGCAGCGGAGGGCATTGGGATGGTGAAACAACCCTTGTTGATTGCCACGAGAAGCCTAGGAAAACAGCCCGAGATACAGGAGATTCTCGCCGACATTCCGTATCGATGCATCTTCCCGGATGAAGCCGGGATACTCGAGACCGCATACGAAGACAAGCTGGAGGACGCCGGCACTTTTGAGGGGAATGCTTTTCGGAAGGCCGAGTACTTTGCTCAGAAATCCCAATTGCCCACTGCCGCGGATGACTCCGGCATTGAGGTGTTTGCGTTGGGGGGGCAACCCGGTGTGAAGTCCAAGCGGTTTGCCGCACCGTCAAGAGACCAGGACGTTGCTAACAATCAAGAGTTGTTGCGCAGGCTTGCCGGTGCTCCTCGTGAGCGGCGGAAGGCTCGTTACCGGTGTGTAGTGTCTTTTCTGGAAACTCCGAATGCGCTGCCGAAGACGTTCGAGGGAGTTTGCACAGGATATATCCTTGATGAGCCGAGCGGGAAAGGTGGATTCGGATACGACCCTCTCTTCTGGTCCGATGATCTAGAGAAGAGCTTCGGCGAGGCCGAACCCGATGAGAAACACGCGGTGAGCCATAGGGGCAGGGCGTTTCGCGCATTTGCAGAGTGGTTGGGCCAACAGGGGTAAGCGACTAGATGACCGACAATGCAGATAGCTACTTGCAGAGTCTATTGGTCACCGTTCCGTTGCGGGAACCTTCCCTGCGTGCCGCTGTCGATGCAATTCCACCTGCAACGGGCAGCAGGGGAATCGATGTAGGCTGTGGAATCGGTACATTCACGCAGATGCTCGCCGAGTCGGTCGGGACTGACGGGCACGTCACCGGGCTCGATGTGTCTCGGGAATTCCTCGACTATGCGTCCGACCTCGCGAAGGACACCGGGCTATCGGAACGACTCAGCTTTCGGCAGGGGAGTGCCAGCCGCATTCCATTTGACGACCGCTCGTTCGATTGGGCATGGAGCGTAGACTGTGTTGGGTATGGGACGTCCGACTCAGTCACGCTAATCGGAGAGATGGCGCGCGTGGTTCGCCCAGGCGGAGTCGTGGCAATTCTCGCGTGGGCGTCTGAGCGTTTGTTGCCGGGATTTCCCCGGTTGGAGGCCCGCCTCGGCGCAACTGCCGCGGGTTTGGCTCCGTTCAAGGCAACGATGTCGGAGGATATGCACTTATCCCGTGGAATTGGGTGGTTCAGAAAGGCGGGACTTCTGACACCTTCCGCAAAGGCACTCGCAGGCAGTGCCCATGCACCGCTCACCGATGCGCTTCGGGCTGCCTTGAAGGCGCTGATTGAAATGAGGTGGCCGGGAGTCGAGCAGGATTTGGACGAGGAGGACCGGCTCGAGTTCAACCGGCTGTGTGACCCTCAGTCGCCGGAGTACATCCTCGACCACCCCGACTACTATGCGTTCTTCAACTACACGCTGCTCTGGGGTGCTGTCGCTCAGTAGGCAAACGCACTTATCTGTTACCACCTCTTGGTCTCACGCTGCTGCGTCGAAACCCACTGACATTCATCTGGACGTCGGTGTTTGGATCGTATGCCTCTCGGTCGGAGTAAATCACGTCGCCCCTGTCGTTCACCCAGCGGTGCTGCCACTGGTTCGAGCCAACTTCGGTCTCGTTGGTGTAGGGGTTA
>CAYTDU010000537.1:0-4302 GCA_964436395.1 uncultured Gemmatimonadaceae bacterium
CATGTTGCGGAGGAAAAAGGTTGGCACCTGAGGTGGTGGGACTTCTTGTTCTACGCCTCCTTTGGTATCGCCATCTCAATGGCGGTACCGATCGCCGGAGTGCTTCTGGTATTCAGCTTCCTCGTTGTCCCAGCAGTCATATCGTTCTTGTTTACGCGGAACACCACACTTCTGACGTTCAGCTGCTGGGTGTGTGGAGCGCTCGCGTCGGCCCTGGGCCTCGGTCTGTCATTTCAGTTCGATCTACCGACAGGCCCCCTGATCGTGTGCATGTTCGGCGTACTACTCGTAATCGCGTGGATCATACATCGCAGGGTGCTCGTGAACGATGAGGAACCAGAAGCTGTAACCACCGGCTCCGAAAGTTGAGGCCTTGCAGTTGCACTAGACTGCGGTCGCGAGTTCCGCTGACTGAAGCCTGCGCTCCTTGCGCAGGCTTCAGTGCCCGCACCCGCGATACTCTCTTTCTGTACCATCTACACTATTTTCTGTAGGTCCTTATTCGAAGTAACTCGAAGAAAGCACAGGGATATGGTGCCGCCCGGCCATTTCGAAGTAGTCCGCGATCCGGTGTGGAACAACATACGGATCGACGCCGAAGCACTGCGAGTGCTCGACAGCGAGCCTCTTCAACGCCTTCGCTACGTGCGACAACTTGGCCACGCCTTTCTGGTGTATCCGGGTTCGACGCATACTCGCTTCGAGCACGCGCTAGGCACTTATCACCTCACACGTCGAACGCTGGGGCTGCTGCGCGATCGCGGTGAATTACGTGGTATTGACCCTTACGATGTTGCGCTCATTCAGCTTGCTGCGTTGCTACACGACGTAGGCCACTACCCCTTCTCCCATGCGCTCGAGGAGGCAGGTCTGCCGTCCCATGAATCCCTGGCTGAGAAGCACCTCCGACACGAAGAGCTGCAGGCGATTTTCCACGACATAGGAATCGAGCACGCCGAAGGCCGCATCCGAGACCTCATTGCAGGAAAGAGTACGAGCCCGCTTCAAGGCCTGCTGTCGGGATCGTTGGACCTGGACAAAATCGAGTATCTCACCAGAGATGCACGAATGTGCGGTGTGCCCTACGGCACCGTCGACGTTGACCGGTTAGTGCACTCATTCACACTCATGACACTCGACACCGGGGAACAGACAATCGGCCTCCACGAGAAGGGAGTGAGTGCGCTGGAATCGTTGCTCTTCGCTCGCTACCAGATGTACAGAAACGTCTACTGGCATCATGCCGTTCGCAGTGCTACAGCGATGTTCAAACGCCTGGTTAGAGCAGTCATAACGCAAGGAGATCTGGATCCGGACTGGATCGCGCACAGTACCGATGACGCGTTGATGGAAGCGCTGGAGCGCATGTCCGATACAGCTTTGGCCACACGGTTGAAGAAACGCAGACTGTTCAAGCGCGTGTTCGACGTCCCCGCGAGTGAGTTACCACCGGGCATCGGAGATTGGATTTCGGCTGATCCGGACCTCACCGAACGTTCTGAAAACCGGCTTGCTGAAGTTCATGGACTCGAACCCGGCACTCTCCTATTGGATTTCCCGCAGAAACCCGCCCTCCTTGCGGCGAACCTGCCTGTACAGCTCAGAGACGGAACATCAGCACCCTTGAATCGCGGTGACGGTCCTTGGCCCCTCGGAATCAAGCAGGTTGGGGAACAGCTCCACACCAACGCGCGGCACCTGCGCGTTTTTGGGGCGAAGCCGGTGGCGATTGATCGAGATCAAGTATTGGAGTTGGCGGAGATGTCGGGGGAGGATGTGGGGAGGTATCTCGAACGATAGGATTGAATGTCCAATGTCCAACAGGGAATTTCCAATATCCAACGGGAAGTAGGGTGAGCGTCACTTGGACATTGGAGATTCATCATTGGTTATTGGATATTCTCAGCTCGCCGTCACTTCCTCCAAGCCGTCGATCCGCACAATGATGACCGTTATGTTGTCCAACCCGCCCCGCCGGTTGCCTTCGTTCACGAGCAAATCAACAAGTTGTGCGGGAGTGTTTTCCGTCTCCAAGATGCGGTGAAGGTCGTGGTCTTCCAGCATTCCGGTGAGACCGTCTGAAGCCAGAACGAATAGATCGTCGGGCGCCAGCGACCCCACATAGATATCGGGAACAACATCACTATTGGCACCCACGCAGCGCGTAATGACGTTGCTGTAGGGGTGTGTGCGAGCCTGTTCGGGTGTTAGGTATCCCGCGTCAACCTGTTCTTGAACGTACGAGTGATCCTTGGTCAGCTGGGTGAGAGTACCGTCGCGCAATAGATAGGCTCTGGAATCACCTACTTGCCCGATCATATAGCGAGCTTGATTCACAACCAAAGCGGTTGCCGTAGTTCCCATACCGCGTTTTTCAGGCTCGTCAACAGTCCTGCGGAATATCTCGGCATTGGCCTGGTGGATTGCGAGACGCATCATATGCGCTGCTTCAGCATCACTCCGGCCAATCACACCTTCGAGGTTCTTTGCGATCGCTTGGACCGCCATCTCGCTCGCGACTTCGCCCGCTGCGTGTCCTCCCATCCCATCCGCAACGATGAACACGCCTTCTTCGGGAACCATCAAGAAATTGTCCTCGTTGCCCGCCCTGATGATTCCGACATCAGTGCGGCCGGCGCAGGTGTAGTCGACGCGGTGCGGCAAGCTACCGAAGACCGTTCAAAGTCAAATAAGAGCGCTCAATGAAGAAGTCCATGCGAGCCACGCTCTATCTATCGGACCCGCCCGACTCTTCGGGCGGTGTGAATTTCACGTTCTGCAGCACTTGCGTCCCACCTCCTTGTTGCGACTCCACCGAATCATCTGTCGGCTCAAATATGGTCTGGATTGTGCCAAACCTCACAATCGCGCCAGGTGCCAACGGCGCTTCACCATCTACCCTTTCACCATCAACAATCGTGCCGTTTGTCGACTCGAGATCCACGACCACCCAAATGCCTTCCCTGCGCTGCAACTTCGCATGAACGGTCGAGACACTGTCGTCTGGTAACACAATGTCGTTGTATTCCGCTCGACCGATGTTCACGATCGGGACCTTGACATATACTCGTTGTCCCTTGAGCGAACCCGACCGCACGAGCAACGTAGCTAGGCCCTTTGGTGCACCAGACGGCCGCGACGGCCTCCGCTTCGCATCCGTGGAGCGCTCGGATGGCGGTGGAGCCTTGACGGCATCCTCCGGAACTCCATGAAGGGTATCCTGTAGTCGCTGTTGGGCACCCGGCGGAGGAGCAGGCGGTTTACCAGCCTGCCCAGGCCTCGGCATTGCGGGAATGCCATGCATAGTGTGCGCAAGCCGTTGTTCTGCACCGGCTGCGGCCTTCGGTGGCGGAGCAGCAGCACTGTCGCGTTGTGATGGTGCCTGTGGCGGTGCTTGCTGCGGGCTCGGCTGACCCTGCTGCTGGCCAGGCCTCGGCATGGCAGGTATTCCGTGCATCGTATGGGCAAGGCGTTGTTCCGCGCCCTTAGGAGGTACGGGGGGAGTCTGCGGAGGCGCTACCGGTTCTGGCGCCGAAGCCACTGGTGGCTCAGGTGCGGGCGGAGGAGGAGCTGGCTCCTCAGGCGGCTGCGGCGGTGCTTTTTGGCTCGGTTGTTCCGGCTGCGCAGGCGGCTCCTCGGCCATTTCCGCAACGTCGGCGTAGAAACGGAACTCGTGGTCGCCACATCTGATCACATCGGCGCGAGACAACACATGCTGTCCCTGAATGCGTTCCGCGTTCACGAGTGTTCCATTGGTACTGTTGTCGATCAGTACGTAGCCTCGGGGGGTCGCGACCACCTCAGCATGTCGGCGCGATACATTTTTCGCGCTGAGCACGATATCGCACCCGGCGTCGCGCCCGATGAGTACCGAGCCCTCGCTGATCTCGTATTCCCGCCCGTCAGTCAATGATACCAGCCGACCGCCGGTACCCGCCGTTGCTCCGCCCTTCGACTTGGACTTCAACGGGCCGCCGAGAGTGGAGGGATCGACAGCCTTTATGTACTCCGTGCTGCCGCTGCGTCGATCGTCGACGAACAGCAATTCCTGACCGGCAATTTCTATCTTGTCGCCGTGCAGGAGTGGAGTTGGCTGTGGTCCCAGTTTGATTCCGTTGATCAACACTTCAGAATCGGCGGCGGCGTTTTTCACGGCCACCTGTCCATCTGGCATTCCCTGAAGAATGGCACTTTTCGAATGCAATTCGCCGCCCAACGCAACCACGTTGTTGGTATCGCACCCAATTGCAGTCTCGCCGACCTCAATCAGATGACGCTGGCCACGAATCTCAAGGTATGCCA
>CAYTDU010000538.1:0-4301 GCA_964436395.1 uncultured Gemmatimonadaceae bacterium
CGGGATATCTCCGGAGTTGAACGGCTACGAACTGGAAGACGCACAAGTCCTATTCCGACGGTTGGAAGAGGAACTCGCCGCGATTCCAGGTGTCAGTCGCGTAACCGCGGCATTGCTCCCGCTGTTTACCAGCAGTAATTGGGGCAGCAGTGTGTCGGTGTCGGGTTTTGAATCAGGACCTGACGTCGATGACCGCGCCCAATACAACGTGATCGGAGCCGGCTATTTCAACACGCTGGATGTTCCCATATTGGCGGGCCGCGAGTTTCGAGCATCCGACGTTGTGGGCTCTCCGAAGGTTGCAATCGTAAACGAGGTCTTCGCCAACAAGTTCGGACTCGAAGGGCGCGAGGCGATTGGCAAGTGGATGTCCGATAGCAGGATGGCGAGCGATCTGGATATGGAAATTGTGGGCCTCGTCGGTGCGACGAAGTATGACAACGTGAAAGCTGAAACGCCGGCACTCTTCTTCACACCCTACCGGCAAAATGATTGGATCGGCAGTTTGACGTTCTACGTCCGCACCTCGGTCGATCCGGCCTCGGTGATGCGTGCGATTCCACACGTGGTGGGCAGCCTCGACGCAAACCTGCCTGTAGAAGAACTCAAGACTTTCGAGCAACAGGTGGCTGAGAACATAGCACTGGACAGGTTCATCAGCACACTGTCGACGTCGTTCGCCATACTCGCTACGGTGTTGGCCGCGGTCGGCCTCTATGGAGTCCTTGCCTACACCGTTGCCCTGCGCACTCGCGAACTCGGACTTCGCATGGCGCTAGGCGCCAACAGCCGGCGCGTGCGCGGCATGGTTCTGTTGCAAGTCGGCCGGATGACTGTTTTCGGTGGAGTGTGCGGTATTGTTGTGGGGTTGGCCGTAGGCCGAGCGGCGCGGTCGCTGCTGTACGGATATCAGGGAATGGACATCTTGACGGTTGCTACAGTGGTACTTCTGGTCACGATGGTGGCATTCTGTGCCGGTTACATACCGGCACGCCGGGCGTCGAAAGTGGATCCGATGGGAGCGCTGCGGTACGAATAGAGTTTGAAGAGGCTCCCGTGCAAGTAGGCCATCCGCCACGGCAATTATGTGAGTGCGTCTGCCATGCCGCTGACGATTCGTTGGGCCAGTGAGTCGACGGCGGATTCTCCGGTGGGGAAATCTGGGCAAGGTTTTCCTCCTCATCGTTACTGGTGGTGTTGGAGTACTACGAATTCGTGCGCTCGCACCGAGCGGGGCTATCGAATGTAGGGGTGTGCCGTTGTGGTGGTTTCGGGCTGGCCGCGGCGTGCGATCTTAAGTTTTAGTCATTGATTGGCAATGGTTTATGGCCGAGAGTAGAGCGTGTGTGGCCGGTCACAACTTGGAGCAGCACTTATCAGTTCTCCCACGGTTTCATCCCCGGCGAGAGAGTTGCCAAGTGTACGACTGTCCCAATTCCGCATCTTTGTGTCCCAGGAACGCACTAGCAGGGGCCAGGGCTAGGGCGTATTATCGGACTCGACGCTCACAGTCTAGTTACGTAGTGCCATCGATGTCATAGGAGCCATGATGAGGTTCGCCATGGACTTGGCCAGCGCAGAATCGTGCAGTCTATCTCTATACCTAGCAGCTACCCGTCTCATACTCCCCTATGCAGCAAGCCACATCCGAGGGTTCTGAATGGCAGTGTACGTGTATGTAGCAACCAGCCTCGACGGTTTCATTGCCACCTCCGACGGAGGTGTAGACTGGCTGATGGACGTTCCGAATCCTGACGAGAGCGACTATGGATTCGGTGAGTTCATGAATCGTATCGATGCGATCGTGATGGGGCGCAACACTTTCGAGACCGTGTTGAAATTCGGCAGTTGGCCGTACACCAAGCCGGTGTTTGTGTTGAGTGGGATTCTTGCGGGTGTGCCCGATAGCGTCGCCGGCAAGGCGGAGATCGTCGGCGGTTCGTTGATTACGCTGTTGAACCGGCTCAGGGAGCGAGGGTACCAGAACTTGTATGTAGATGGTGGCCGTGTGATACAGAGCTTCCTGGCTGAGGATTTGGTTGACGAGATGATCATTACCCGAGTGCCAATCTTGCTCGGGCAGGGTATTCCGCTGTTCGGACGATTGCCGAAGCTGTTGAAGTTCAGGCATGAGAAGACTGAGTTGCTCAACGAGAGGCTGACGAAGAGCTATTACGTACGAATCAGAGACTAGCTAGATGGCGTCGTGTCTGCGTGCATCTGTAGGTCTACATGTTGTAGAGTCGCTAGGCCACTACCCCCATTCCGGCATGAGGTCTGTCTATGGTTCCGCACGTTGTTGTACATGGCCAGGTTAGCGTCGATGGTCGCATCGATTGGCTTCCGATCGACCCAGGTCTCTTCTACGAATCTGCTGCGCGCTGGAAGGAAGACGCGACTCTCGCCGGAACTGATACGCTACTGGCTGCGGCAGAGATGTTCGGCGAGGAGGAATCAGAGGAAGGTGGTGTTGTGGGAGGCAGTGGTGGCCGTTGCTGATTGTCCCCGATAGCCGCGGGAGGTTGAAGCATTGGGAAGCCTTGCTGCGGTCCCCATACTGGAGAGGTGGTCTGGCTCTTTGTACCGAAGCAACGCCTGAGGGACATCTGAAATACCTGAGTGAGGTTGGGGTGGAGGCATTGATGGTTGGTGATGACCGAGGAGAAATAATGAAGCGTACAAAGATTGTGCTTGCCGGTTTTGTCGCTGCAGTCTGCGCGTGTGCCGAGCAATCGTCACTACCTGAAGATCCATTGGAGGGTGCGTGGCGGCTTATCTCGATGCACTTGATCTCAGCGGACGGAGACAGCGTCGAGGTGCCTGCTCACGAGAGCCTCTTCATTTTCGCCGATGGCCACTACAGCATTGGCTACGCGTTCGGCGAAGCCCATTCAGGTCCCTACGCGGAGCGTTGGCACCCAAGCGAAACCGAGAAGGTGGCGCGTTTCAGCTCTCTGATTGTGAACGCCGGTTCGTACCGGCTAACGGGTTCTCGGCTCGATGTCCACGCGCTCTTTGCACTTGCGCCAGAATTTGTGGATGGTGAGGGAGTTTTCTCATATGGATTCAGTGGCGACACTCTGGAGCTTACATGGGAGCGTAGTGTCGCGTTCGACGGGCTGGAATACCCGTCAGGTGGAACTGTGACGCTGCTGCGGCTTTTGCAGGCGAGATGATCGGTGCTCTCTAGCACGCGCATGCAGTATGTCCGACGCGTCATTGGACAGCGTCGCCACCTATAGGTCACGGAGGTTCTCGAGATGCCAACAATACCTGAGGAAGTAGTCGAGTCGATGTGGCGCCATGTGGCGTCGCTCGATCCAGCTGATGGTGCGCAGCTAATGGAGGAGGCCGCACAGCGGCAGCCAGCCCTTCTCGCATACGTTATGGCATCGACGGATCGTTGGCGGCCTGAATTGAGCGAGTTGGCGGTTTACTTGTACTACGTGATTTTACAGATGTTTGAGGCGAGTGCGCCCGGGGAACTCGGGCAGGTGAGCATGACGGCACTCGACGAGCAGGTGGGTCGCAACGAATCATTGATGGATCGACTGCAGCCCGCGCACGAGCGGTTTCTCGAACGCGCTGCCGAAGTTGAGAGTGCGAAACAACCATTTGTGCTGCGCTACATCTCGGAGGCGTTGCTTGAGGATGAACATCCTGACATCACGCCGCCGTTGACGGATGAGGAGACCGGTCGGCTATACCTAACTCTCAAAACAGTTGTCGATGCTCTCGACGAAGCGATATCCGTGTAGCTGACAAGACCGACTCACCGCTGATCGAGACACTGTGGCTGTCAAACAGTTGCTGGAAGCAGTTGCGTCGTGATTGGTTCAGGTTGTGTGGCTCGAGAATCCCCCTACCTGAACTCGCGACCTCCGCTCCGGCGTGTAAGAACTTCGCGGGTGCCCTAGCGCCATCCTATTCCAACCGACATCTTTGCGGGCGGAAACGCTGGTTGGTTCGCGTTGGAGGTAGGAGATCAAGTGACCGAACAGTTAGACCGTCTCGAGTCTGCCCTCTCCGATCGTTACCAAATCGTTCGTGAGATCGGTTCCGGAGGCATGGCAACCGTCTATCTCGCCGACGATCTCAAGCACAACCGCAAGGTGGCTGTCAAAGTGTTGCGCCCCGAATTGGCGGCCGCACTCGGCACCGAACGGTTCCATCAAGAGATCGAGATCGCGGCTCAACTCCACCATCCTCATATCCTGCCCCTCTACGACTCAGGCGAGGCCGACGGCTTCTTGTATTACGTGATGCCGTATGAGGCCGGGCCATCGCTGCGCGAGAAGCTG
>CAYTDU010000539.1:0-4301 GCA_964436395.1 uncultured Gemmatimonadaceae bacterium
ACCAAAATACCACTCTCCTAGAAAATCACCGATAGCTACTTTTTAGAGTGAACTCCTTGTTGGATATTGAACATTCAGTTGGCTCCTGCCGGCATCTTATCCATCAGGTACTCCGTCAACAACGTGTACACATGCATTGTCGTGCCTTCGCCCTCGTAGATTCCATGGGAGCGGTTCGGGTAGGCCATCATCGAGAACTGTTTTCCCGCAGCAATCAGTCTGTTGATCAATGCTTCTGTGCCTTGGTAGTGCACATTGTCATCACCGGTGCCGTGCACGATCAGCAGGTTGCCCTCCAGTTGGTGTGCATAAGTGATTGGTGAACCCAACCGATAGTCCTCGGCGTTATCGTCGGGAAGTCCCATGTACCGTTCCTGGTATATGGTGTCGTAGTAACGCATGTCCGGAACAGGTGCCACCGCCATAGCGGTGTTGTAGAGATCGGGGTGCCGGAAGATCATGTTGAGGCTCATCGATCCGCCGCCGCTCCATCCCCAGATTGCAAGTCGCGAAGCGTCGACGTAAGGGCGGCTTGCAATCGCGCGAGCGGCGGCAGCCTGGTCAGCCGACGCGTAGACACCGATCTTTCGGTAGACCACCTTGCGCCAATCGCGACCGCGAGGAGCGGGGATGCCGCGATTGTCCACGCTGACCACGATGTACCCCTGTTGCGTGAGCATGAGGTGCCACAGATACCTGCGTCCGCTCCAACGGTCTGATACTGTCTGTCCGGCGGGCTCTCCGTAAACGAAAAACAAGACCGGATATTGTGCGGTCGAGTCAAAATCGGGCGGTTTGAGCATCCAGCAGTCGAGCGGGATTCCCTCGCTGTTGTTGACACGGAAGAACTCGATAGGCGACCTCCGCAATCCTTCTAGCCGCCTCCTGACCTCTGCGTTGTCCACGAGTGTGCGTGCTACGTCGTGACTTGGAAGACGTATCACATTCCAAGTGTTGGGCATTTCAAACTTAGAGAAGTTGTGGATAGCCCAATTAGCACCCGGTGCGATGTCGTATCCATGCGTCCCGGATTGTTCGGCTGGTGTGAGTCGCTCAGCGGTCCCGCTCCCGTCCAACCTCGCCCTGTAGAGGTATCGTCGCAGTGGATCGTCGGGTGAGGCGATGTAGTACAGCCACCCGCCAGCCTCGTCTACGCTCTCGACGCTCACCACGTCGAAATCGCCGGGGGTGATCAATCGCGCGCTGTCACCTGACCGGGACACGACATAGACGTGCCGCCAGCCATCGCGTTCACTGACCCAAGTGAAGCTGGCGCCTCCGTCCAGCCAGTGCAGGTCCTCTACGACGTCGAGCCAGGCATCGTCACGCTCGATCAAAACCGTGTCTACAGTGCCGGTCGTGGCATTGCCCAGTAGAAGCCAATTCGTGTTCTGCAGCCTGTTCAGTCGCTGGATTATTACCTGTTCAGACCCAGCGGCCCACTGCATCCGGGGGATGTAGTTGTTACGTGGATCACCACCCACCTCGATCCATGTGGTCGGGCCACCTGAAGCGGACACCACACCCACACGCACTGCCGGATTCGTCTCCCCCGCCTTGGGGTATGGGAACGAAATGATGCGTGGGTAGAGTGAGTCCGTATTGTTGATCATCCGGAACTCGTCCACGCCTTCCGAATCAAATTGCCAGTACGCAATGCGAGTGCCGTCCGGACTCCATCTGAAACAGTCCCGAAGGCCGAACTCCTCCTCGTAAACCCAATCGGATGTGCCGTTCACCAGCGTTCTTGTACCGTCCAAGGTCAATCTGGTGGTCCTTCCGTCACTCATGTTCTCGACGTAGATGTTGTTCTGCATGACATACGCAACTCGATCTCCGTTGGGTGAAAACTTCGCGAACATGAGGGATGCCTCAAGTGCATCGCGACCGATTTGAGTCAGGCTGCGTCTGTCGAGGTCGTACACCCAGTAGTCGCCGCGGGTGTTAGATCGCCACACGCGCTGCGAGTTGGTGAAGATGAGCACCTTCCTGCCGTTGGGAGACCAGGTGTAGTCGTCTATATAGAGAGGTGTGGATTCACCTCGTGGAACGAGCCTTTCCGCGGGCACCAGCACTGTGCGGGTTCCCGTATCCGGGGCATATCGGACGATATCCAGGCCCCTGACAGTTCTCGAAGGTTCGTACATCGTATAGGCCAAACCGTCCCGGAGCCACGTTGCGCGCGTGTGTCCGTACCCGCGTACAGCGAATTCGGGAGAGCGAAAGATCCGCTCGAGCGTGAGTAGAGATGGGTCGTATTCCTGCGCCGTAACGGGTGTGATGACGACGATTGCGAGCAGCAATCCGAGGGAACGCCGAGTCGATTTCACTTCGGTCTCCTTTTTCTCATGCCACGAAATCAAGACAGCGGCGCCCGGAACACCGAACGCCGCTGCTAGTCAGCGCAGCTGGCATGAATTAGAACGCCTTATGCTCAGTCCGTGCGATGATCTCGTTTTGGAGTGCCTTGCTCAGATCACAGAAGTAATCGCTGTATCCTGCAACACGGACTATGAGATCACGGTACTTGTCCGGGTTTTCCTGTGCGGCACGAAGGGTGGCCGCATCGACAACGTTGAACTGTACGTGGTGACCGTCCATTCTGAAGTAAGAGCGCACGAGATCCACGAACTTGTTCATTCCGTCGTCGCTGTCCAGCAATCCTGGCGCCAGTTTTTGATTCAACAAAGTACCGCCGGTACGGGCGTGGTCCATCTTCGCTACCGATCTCAACACTGCGGTCGGACCGTGGCGGTCGGCACCTTGTACCGGCGACACACCCTCTGAAAGAGGCTCACCGGCATTCCTACCGTCTGCCGATGCCTGGACGACTGATCCGAAGTAAATGTGACACGTTGTGGGCAGCAGATTGATGTGGTACCGCCCACCCTTTGTGTTCTTTCTGCCGTCGATCGCCCGGAAATAGGCCTCGAACAGCTCTTTCATAACAGAGTCTGCGTAGTCGTCGTCGTTTCCGTATTTGGGAGTCCGTTCCGTGAGCAACAAGCGTGTCTTCTCGTGGTCCTCAAAATTCACCGCCAACGCGTCGAGCAATTCTTGCATCGTCATCGTGCGCCTGTCGAACACGTTGTGCTTGACCGCGGTAGCGGCATCGGTGAGCGTGCCGAGTCCCACTCCCTGTATGTAAGAGGTGTTATACCTTGCACCGCCGTCGTGGTAGTCAGTACCGTTTGCGATGCAGTCGTCGATCAACAGTGACATGAAGGGCGTGGGCAAGTACGACGCCCACAGCCGCTCTATCACGTTGCTACCGCGGACCTTCACGTCCACGATGTGCTGCAGCTGACGTTCGTACGCCGTCAAAACGTCGTCGAAGCTCCCGAAGTTGAGCGGATCACCTGTGTCGATCCCTATCTGCTTGCCTGTACGAGGGTCCCGACCCCTGTTCAGTGCCAGCTCGAACACCTTCGGCATATTGAGGTAACCGGTGAGGTTGTAGTTCTCTTTGCCGAATGCGCCAACTTCAACGCATCCGCTGGATCCACCATTCCTGGCGTCCTCGACCGACTTGCCCTGTCGAATCAACTCTTGCACGATCACGTCGACGTTGAAGATCGACGGTTGACCGAAGCCGGTGTTGATGATCTTTCCCGCTCTTTTCAGAAAACGGTCCGGGTTCTTCTTGCTGAGCTGCACTGATGAACTCGGTTGGAGCAGACGCATCTCTTCGATCACATCCAGCACGAGATACGTTACATCGTTGACCGCGTCGGATCCGTCAGCGTATACGCCGCCGGTGTTGATC
This sequence comes from uncultured Gemmatimonadaceae bacterium, assembly GCA_964436395.1. GTDB lineage: Bacteria > Gemmatimonadota > Gemmatimonadetes > Gemmatimonadales > GWC2-71-9 > JBDGYW01. The sequence goes on from CAYTDU010000539.1 coordinate 3,767, forward strand.
TGCGCAAAATCGGTGTAGGTACTACTCTCGGCCGCTGTGACTCCCACCTTGGGCGGGGCGGGATGGTTGTTGAACTTGATCCAGAAGCACTGCAGCAGTTCGCGCGCCTGCTCTTTGGTGAGCGATTCTTCGTCCAAACCCTTCGTGTAGAAGGGATAAAGGTGTTGGTCGATGTGGCCTGGGTTGAACGAATCCCAGGTGTTTAGTTCGGTAACGACTCCTAGGTGCACGAACCAGTAGTACTGGAGAGCTTCCCAAAAGTTGCGCGGGCGGTTGGCTGGGACGTGCGAACAGATCTCCGCTATGGTCTGCAACTCCTTCTTGCGGTTCGGGTCTGTCTCCGACTCCGCCTTCTCCCGTGCTAGATCCGCATGCCGTTCCGCGAAATGAATGAGGGCGTCCGCGCAGATCGAGATCGCCTTGAGCTCCTCCTGCTTTTCGTAAGCGTCGGTGTCGTTGAGATAATCCAAGTTTTGGAGGCTCTTCTCGATGTCGCCCTTGAAATCGAGGAATCCCTTACCGTAAATCTTGTCGT
>CAYTDU010000540.1:0-4297 GCA_964436395.1 uncultured Gemmatimonadaceae bacterium
CAGCTTCGAGCCAGCGGGGGGTTCAATACGATGCGCGGCCGACAGACCAGCTATGGGAACGCTATAGGGATCTCGCCGCCGAACTGCAGGTGGCAATCGCCCAGCTGCACCGGCTGGTGGACGAGGATGTACGCCGCTTTCGAGAGATGCTCCGCACAATCACGGAAGATGGGGAGGGGGGCTAACCGCCCTCTTCCTCACCGATCGGTTCGTGCGTGGTCGTGATCCTGAAATCGTTGGTGCGTTCCGTGTAGCGGAAAAACACCGGCTTCTCATGCCGCAACACATCCAATACCGATGTCAGCAGCTCAGTTCTGAAATAGACGGAAAACACCCAAAGGTTCTTGGACCGGTTCACCGCGTTCCGCGATCGCAGTTCGTCCCCGCCAGACATGAAGTGTAGCCATGCTCCCCAGCATTCCGACCTGTCCTTGAACCGCAAGAAGATACGCGCTTCCTGCTCCTTTCGACTCGCAGGACCGTGGGCGAACTGGACGACGTATGTCTCTACTTCCGCGAGCACTGTTGCAGGTGGAACAGGTTCCTTCTTGGTAGCCCGCTTTGCGGTGGTCTTGCTCTTCTTATTGGCCATCCACGCTACCTCGCTCTATGGTTCACTCCGAGCAGTGTTGAATGCCTGCGGATTAAGTTGCACCTTGGTTCGAGAATTCGTAAGAGGATCGAACCCTGACGTTTAGGAACCGGGGGAGAATTGAGCGATAACGAACAGAGCACTGGGCCTTATTGGGCCGGGGTCATAGCCACCCTCCTCAGTGTCGCTGTGATTGTCCTGAACGTCGCGGTCGATGTAAGCGAGCCTGGGTGGTTGACAGGTATAGGCCTCACGTTTTTGGCGCTTGCCGTGATGTTCGCTTTGCCTCCGTTTTTCCATCTCAAACGGTTTGGCAAGCCAGATGAGGGTGACGCGTATTTCTCCACCACTCGCGTTGTGGATATAGGAGTTTATTCGGTCGTTCGGCACCCGCAATACATTGGCTATTCGCTACTCTTGCTTGGCTTCGCCTGCCTTGACCCGCACTGGAGTTTGATAGTGTTCGCCGCCGGGGCGTTGTTCTTCTTCTACCTGCAGGCAATATTCGAGGAACGCTATTGTAGTATGCACCTCGGTTCCGACTACGACGACTACAAGAACAGAACTCCTAGATTCAACTTCGTGCTGGGCCTTTTCAGACTTGCCAAAGCAAGATCAAGGTGATAGGCGTCGCGAGGCGATGCACAGCCGAGGGTTGGGCGGGATAGCATATCAGCCATTTCACACGGGTGTAAATGAGTATGGGTGAGATACAAAACTTGACGCGGCGGGTCTTCTTGAGTGGGTCGGCTGGTCTTTTGGGACTGTCCGGTGTGGGTGCCGCCACGGGGTGTAGGTCAGACAATCGATCGGGGGAACGTTTTTCGCTGCGAGAACCCGGGCCCATGGTCCCACCGGTTCCAGCAGTGCTGACCACGGTGAACGGGATGCCGGGTGACCCGGACGAGATAACGGTGCTTTGGACTTTTGTCGTGAATGGCGATCCACCGCAGGTAGGTGTAGCGGCGGCGCACGAGCACATAGCTGGGAATTTGATCAGACACCACGGGGAGTTTGTTCTCAACGTCCCCATTGCGGACATTATCGTTCCATTCGATCGCGTGGACATGAATTCCTCGCACGTTGGTGACAAGTTCGAGCTTTCTGGGCTCACTCGCGGGAAAGCAACTGTTGTCAATGCACCCACAGTCGAAGAATGCCCGATTCAAGTGGAGTGTAGTGTGTTCGACACAGTGGAAGTACCACCGATGAGGACCATTTTCCTTGCCGATGTCGTGGCCACAACGGTGTTGGACGGAGTGGTAGATGAGAACGAACGGCTGGTCGTCTCCAACGTGCCGTTTTTCGGAATGACCGCGGGAAGTGGTGAGTTCTACACAATGGATCGGGCTGTCGGACATATCGGTCATACGGTTGGGAGGGATGACATACGGTACTGAAAAAAGTGCCGTTCTCTTCTGCGCAAGAATCTGCTTTGGAGTGGCTACCCACGGCTCACGAATGCGCTCAATCTCAGCGTTTCCCCCCATCAAAGCGTAGTCAGGTGTAACGAGCAGTCGCTCTGAATGGGATTCGACTGGTGCGGCAAGGCCAAGTGGGAGAAACCTGCCGCGGACAATTTGTTTTGCCCTGGAGCCTGAATTCGAATGAGACATACCCTTTTGCCCATTTTGTTGATCGCAGTTGCAGTGGTTCCATCTGCCGCACAAGAACCCACTGACACCCCGACAATCCAGACGCTTTCAGTGTTTTTGGACTGCAACGGTCCCAACTGCGACCGTGACCATTTTCGTCGCGAGATAGCTTGGGTGAATTGGGCCAGGGACAGGAATGACGCAGACGTGCACCTGTTGATTACTATGCAGCAGACAGGCGGCAACGGCTGGCACTACACACTCGACTATATTGGCCTCGGCGCATTCGAGGGAGTGAACAAGACTCTGGCTCACACGTCCGACGCCAACGATACCGACGCCGAGGTTCGGGAACAACTTACGCTGACCATGGCACTCGGGCTGGTACAGTACGCCGAGACTTCGTCAGTTGCACCTCGACTGCAAATCCTCTACAGGCCGGTTCAAGCAGGTGAACCTGTAGTCCAAGAAGAGCACGATCCGTGGAACCTCTGGATGTTTCGAGTGGGCTTGAACGGGAACATCGAGGGAGAAGCGCAGCAGAGCAGCTATTCAATTAGCGGGTCGGGAAGTGCAGACCGGGTGTCGGATAACCTCAAGATCAACATCGATCTCCGGGGCCAGTACGAGCACGAAACATACGAGACGTCGGATGGGACGGAGAGCTCGTACGTCGATGAGGACTATAGCGCAGACTTGCTCATGGTCTGGAGCTTGAGCGACAAATGGTCGTTTGGTGGTAAAGCGAATGCCAATCGGTCTACCTACGAGAACCGAGATCTGGCGGTGTCTGGTGGCCCTGCGGTCGAGTTCAACTTCTTCCCTTACAGCGAATCCACTCGGAGATCTGTCACCCTGCGCTACGCGGCTGAAATAATCCGATTTGACTATACGGAGATCACTGTCGAAGGCGAGATGAACCAGGTGCTGCCTCGTCACAGCCTCACGCTTTCGTCGGCGGTTCAACAGCCCTGGGGCGACATTATGGGGTCGATCGAGGCGATCCAGTACTTGCATGAGCTTTCCACCCATCGAATCAACGTGTCGGGCAGAATCGAGTACCGGATATTCCGAGGGCTGAATCTCAATGTCGGCGGTAGCTTCTCCCGTATCAAAGACCAGTTCTATCTGTCGGCTGTTGGGCTCGATGACGATGACATTCTCCTCGAACGACTGGATCGAGAGACGGACTTCTCTTATGATCTGCGGGCCGGGTTCAGCTTCGTGTTCGGATCCAAATTCGCGAACATCGTCAACCCGAGAATGGGTGGACGGCGAAGGTTTTACCGATGACGAATAACAAATCCCAAATCAAAAATCACAAATCGAGAATCTCATATCTCGTGTCGCAATACCCGCCTCACTCTTGACGAAGCGCCTCAACCGGGTCGACTCGGCTCGCTCTGCGTGCCGGTAGGTAGCAGGCGAATAGCGCAACTGAGAGAAGGACCCCGACTACGCTTGCGATAGTGACGGGATCGCTGGTACCGATTCCAAACACCATCCCACTCATCAACCGCGACAAGACTAACGAACCGGCGGTCCCGAGCAGGATAGCAATCCCAGCCAGTGCGGCCCCGTTGCGCAGAACTTGAAGGGTTACGCTAACAGCCTTGGCTCCCAATGCCATCTTTATGCCGATCTCCCGCGACTGTTCGTTGACCGTATACGACATGACACCGTATATCCCCACGCTCGCGAGAAGCAGCGCGACTGCCGCAAAAACGCCCAATGCAAACATGGTGAACCGGTCTTGCGCCAGAACTTCGGCGCGGTTGGATTCAACGGTCCGGACGTTGTAAACAGGCAAATCGGGATCCAAGTCGCTGACCGCACGCCTGAGGCCAGCCGCGAGTTCTGCGGGTTCACCCTGGCTTCGCGCGAAAATCGTCATCTGGTTGGCCGCGTTGAACTGCCGGTGTTCCCAGTAGAACTTGGCACGCGTTTCGGTAGCGGGCCCATTGTGACGCACGTCGCCGACGACACCAATGACTTCCGCAACCAGTGTGTCTCCCCACGGCATCGAAACCGTCTTCCCTACTGCGTTGCCGTTGGGCCAGAGTTCGCGTGCCGCGGTCTCGTTGATGATTACTCCAAGAGGAGTGCTCTC
>CAYTDU010000541.1:0-4284 GCA_964436395.1 uncultured Gemmatimonadaceae bacterium
GTTCAAGACACGAGACGAGATAGAGGGGTTGATGGAATCGCACACGGCATCGCCCGGGGCGCGCGAGCCGCAAAAGGCACTCGCCTTGGACATGACCGCGCGAGTGCACGGAGAAGAGATCGCAAAACGCGCAGCGGAAGCTGCTGAAATCATGTTTGGAGGCGGGAAACCGGCGGAGGCGAAAGCTGCTACCTGGCAGATGTTGGCCGGTGAGCTTCCACACTGCCCGTTGCCCGACGGGTTCTCACCCGACTACCCGGTTGTAGACCTCGTGAGTGGCTCCACTCTGATCAAGTCAAAAGGTGAAGCACGGCGCCAGATCGCTCAGGGCGGAATCTCAGTAAACGGGCGGCGTGTCACGGAGACGGATGCGACCGTCGGAACTCCATTGGAGGGCGGCTACTACTGGGTGCAGCGCGGTAAAAAGTCGCACTTCATATTTGAACCGCGGCCCTGATTTGGGTCGCCATTGCCTCGAGTTCGTCCTGATCTTTCACGGCGGGGAAACCCTTCGGGAATCGTAGCCCGAACTTGTCGTCAGGAAAGCGCGGCAGGACGTGGAGATGGAGGTGGAACACCCTCTGCCCCGCGTCCTCTCCATTTGCGGTCCAGACGTTGAAGGCGGTGCCGCCGGTGGCCTCCATGATTGCGGGGCCCAGCTTCGCGGCCACAGTGAACAGGTGCGCCGCCAAATCCTCGGGGCAACTCACGAGATTTTCGTAGTGATGCCTGGGTATCACGAGAGTGTGTCCGGCGTAGACGGGGTAGATGTCCATCAAAGCAGCGCATTGCGCATCTTCGTATACGATGGCGCCGGGAGCTCTGCCTGCCACGATTTCGCAAAACGGACATTCGCTCATGCGTACTCCGTGAGAACCGCTACAGCCTTCTCCATCTCCTCCGGTGTATTATAGCAATGCGGAGATAGTCTCACGGCACCCTCCCTAACCGAGGCCCTCACCCCTTCCTCTTCCAGCCTCCGAAAGCACTCTGTCAGCCGCTTCGGAGCTACACATACGATACCCGAAGAATGCTCCCGATCGAGAGAAGAAGTTACGCGGAGCTTGTCTGACTGCGCTGCGTCGGTCACCGGCCTACAAACCTCCCGTAACCACTTCTCTATGTTAGCGACACGGAAGTCGAGCAGAAGCTTCACACTTTCGTCCATACCAAGCAGATCCTGAAACGGCAGTGTGTTGACCTCGAACCTACGTGCATCGGTGTGCAGCTTGTACTCGTACTCGGTGAGCCGGGAGTAATCGTCTGTACCTTCGAAGGCGAGCCACCCAACGAATGTCGGCTCGAGTTGTTCGAGCAGACCCTTACGCACATATACGAAGCCGCTCCCAAACGGGGAAAGCAGCCATTTCTGGCCGCCACACGCCATTATATCCACCGCTGTGCTCTTCACGTCGAAGGGTGTCTGTCCGATCCCCTGAATGCCGTCCACCACGAGATAGCAATCGTTCAATCGACACGCCTCACCGAGACGAGCAATGTTCGCCTTGTATCCGTTCGAGAACTGAACCAGAGAGATTGCCAGCGCCTTGACCTTGGGATCAGACACGCGATCGCACAGGTACTTCTCGTCCGGCCAGCCATCGGACGTCGGTTGGGTCAGCTCGACTTTGACGCCTCGCGATTCCAACTGCAGCCACGGATAGACGTTGGCCGGAAACTCGCGCTGTGGAACCAGTACTATGTCGCTGGCTTGGAGCGGAAGAGCATGTGCGGCAATGTTGAGTCCCAGAGACGTACTCGTTGTCAGCCCGATTTCATCCGCTTCGGCGTTTATCAACCGCCCGACGGTTCGACGCGTTTCGGCCAGGCGATCAAAGAGCCCCGGAACGTCGATCGTATGAGGTGCCATCTTTTCTGCCACGAGTTCGTCGACGACGACACGCGATCGCTCTGGCAGTGGTCCGATGCCGGCGTTATTGAAGTAGATGGTGTTCGATGTCCAGGGAAATTCCTTCAGGCGCAGTTCGAGGCAGCGTTTTCGCAAATCGCGACGAGATGTCGCCGCAGCTTGTGTGTTCATCTATGTACTGTGCCCCCGTTCTGGCGTTCGCGTGCTTGTGCGCTTCTTAGATTGTTTGCCGCGGACGGACGCGGATAACAACTGCGTTTGAATTCCCAACCCAACGCAACAAACATCGTGTTACTCTGCGTCCTTTCGCGGCCAAACCACCATATCACCTGGCATTGCCCACCGCCTCCCAACTGTGCAGCCGCTGGTAAACGCCCCCCGCCGAGACGAGTTCGTCGTGTTTGCCCAGCTCAACCAGCCTTCCGGCTTCCAATACAGCAATCTGATCGGCGTGCGCAACGGTGGAGAGCCGGTGGGCTATAACGAGCACCGTACGGTTCTCCAACAGTCTAGCAATGGCCTCCTGAACGAGTCGCTCCGACTCAGTATCTAAGGCTGACGTGGCTTCATCTAAGATCAAGATCGGCGGGTCCTTGAGTAGTACGCGCGCCAACGCAATGCGCTGTCTTTCACCGCCCGACAGGCTCATCCCGCGTTCGCCGAGCACCGTTTCGTAACCGTTCGGAAGGTTGCCGATGAAGTCTGCAGCGTTGGCGGCCCGCGCCGCGGCCTCGATCGCTTCCCACGACGCATTCGCAAGGTCACCGTAGGCTATGTTGGCGCGCACAGTGTCGTTGAAGATGACGGTGTGTTGGCTCACCACACCCATCGCTCGCCGGAGTGACCGGCGTGAGTACTGCGTTATCGGTACTCCGTCTATCAGCACCGCCCCACGTTGCGGATCGTAGAACCGCGGCAGCAGGTCTACGAGGGATGACTTCCCAGCGCCGGACGGTCCGACAATGGCCGCAACTTCTCCCGGGCGTACCGTGAGGTTCACATCCTCCAACACCCACGTGCCACGGTCGTGCGCGAACCAAACGTCTAGAAACTCGATTTCGTGCTCCAACCCTGGAAAATTCCGAGCGCCTTCAGGATCGACGTCATCGGGTTCCTTGTCCAAGATCTCAAACACTCGCTCGGCCGCACTGAGTGACAGCTCCGCGTTTACGGGAAACTGCGAAAGAGCCTTCACGGGCGACAGGAGTCTCAGTGTGATCGCCATGAATGGCAGGAAGATCTCCGGACGCATGCCGGCGTCACCACCCGTTCCAACAGATGTAGCGATCACCAGGAGAAGCAGCACAACCGCAACACCCATTGTCTCGCTCACAGGGTGCGCAAGTACTGCAAGACGCTGTGCTCTGACCACAGCACCAAAATACCGGCCGAGAGCATGCTCGAATCGGGTGCGCTCGTGAGATTCAGCGGAGTGCGCCTTTACCAAACGGGCTCCTTCGACAGTCTCGCTCAGTATGGAAGCAATTTCTCCCCTATCGTGTAGTGCATGAGACATGCGCGATCGAATACGCACGAGAATAGGGCGCATGAGCAGAGCAATTGAGGGCGCGATCAGTAGCGTCAACAGGGTCAGCCGCAAAGACAGGAAAGCCAGGACAAAGAGGTAGACGATTACCAGAAAGACATTCTGTATAGCAGAGATTAGCGTGGCGCTCACGATGAGGCGCGCCTGCTCGGTGTCCGCGATCATCCGGCTGACGAGTTGTCCGCCTTTCATCCGCTGGAAGAAATCCAAGCCCAGTTTCTGAATATGAGCGTAGAGGGTGCTGCGGAGGTCTCGTGCAACACCCTCCTGTATCGAAGCAGACCTCGAACCTGCCAGGTACACGGCAACGTTCTTCACGAAGAACGTTGCTAAGATGATCAACACGACATTGCGAAGGGCGGTTGTTCTATCCACAACGAGCGCAAACCCAACCAGCGATTCCAGCACACGCTCAACGAATGTCGGCGCGTCCGTCAAGAACGCACTGGTGGCACCAAACAGGAGGCGAAGGAAGGGGATGAGCAATGCGAACGTGAATCCGTCGAGAACCGAGGCGACGACGGCCGCAGACAACGTGAGCGCCAGGGCGCCGGTGTATGGACGAAGAAAGCCCAACAGCCGGCGGAATCGCTGCACCTACGACGCTCCGCGGGGGGTCAATAACGCGATTGGCAGAATCACTTCCTCCGGGGTGACACCACCGTGTAGGAACGAACCACGGTATCTCGCCTGGTATTCCCGGAGCTTGGTGGGATAGACGAAGAACCTGTCGTGAGTCGCCAAGACCATCCTCACGCCCAACGCTCCCGCGGGCAGCCCCCAGCTGGTCAGGTCTTCGACGGAGATGACACCTTCAGTGTCCTGCGCTCGGAGATCTTCGCCGAACTTGTACCGCAGGTTGGCAGTC
>CAYTDU010000542.1:0-4276 GCA_964436395.1 uncultured Gemmatimonadaceae bacterium
GGCTAGACACGATCGGCGTGATGACCGCATACACGCCACTGCACCACCTGCTGCTCGAGTTCGTAGGGCGCCCGCTCGTGATGACGAGTGGCAACATGAGCGAAGAGCCTATTGCGACGGATAACGCAGACGCTATCAAACGGTTGAACAGCATTGCAGATGCCTTCTTACTCCACGACCGAGAGGTCGTAGCGCGCTATGACGATTCGGTAGTGAGAGTCGTCAACGGCGAGCCACTATTCCTGCGCAGGGCCCGGGGTTATGCGCCACTTCCTATTGACCTGCCGGTGCCGTCACCGGTGCCACTCGTCGCAGTGGGGCCGCACTTGAAGAGCACTTTCACTCTGGTTCACGGGAGCAAAGCATACGTCAGCCAACACATTGGCGACCTGGAAAACCTCGAAACCCTAGAACACTTCAAAGAGTCGCTCAACATGTACCGGCGGCTGTTTCGAATCGAGCCCAATGCGGTGGTCCGCGATCTGCATCCAGAGTACCTGTCGACTCGAATAGCCAATGAGATGCAGCTCGAGACGAGCATTGTCGTGCAACATCACCATGCCCATGTCGCCGCTGTGGCTGCCGAGCACGGAGTCACGACGAAGGTGATCGGGATCGCGTTCGACGGCACGGGGTATGGCGACGACGGAAATGTGTGGGGCGCGGAGACGTTGGTGGCAGACCTTACAGGGTACCGCCGGCGATGCCATCTACGGTATGCACCTCTGCCTGGCGGCGACCTTGCGGTCCATTTTCCTTGGCGTGCCGCACTCGGTTACTTGTCGCTCGAACCATCTGCGGCCGACGTCTTCGAAAATGCGTTTGACGGTGTCAAACGCGCCACGTACGAGGTTGCCGCGCAGCAGATCGATCGCGGAGTGAATTCCCCTCTGGCCTCGTCTATGGGACGTCTGTTCGACGCAGCCGCGGCTATACTCGGCGTGCGCAGAGAATCGCATTATGAAGGCCAAGCTGCGATGGAGCTGGAAGCGCTTGCAGGATCGCGCAAAGCGCACCCACTCCCCTTCCCTGTGATCGAAGATTCCGAAGGGGTACTCGTGCTCGACCCATTGCCTTTGCTCACTGCGCTGGGAGAGAAACACGCGGCTGGTGCGGACGTGAGAGATCTTGCCGCGGCGTTTCACGAAAGCGTCTCTGCGACATCCGCCGAAGTGGCAGGGCGTGTGAGTGGGGAAACTGGAATCCGTACCGCGGCGGTGGGCGGTGGAGTTTTTCAGAATGCCCGGCTGCTGGTTTCGGTGAAGGAGAGGTTGGAGGATAGGCTATTGAAGGTACTCGTACCGCGACTGCTGAGCCCCAATGATGGAGCAATAAGCTACGGGCAGGCAGCGGTTGCGGCGGCGCGTATGCAGCAGGCGTCTGATGGAAGCGCGGGTTAACGGTGCGTTCCTCCAATCCCATGTTTTTATCTGTGCCGCGGTGGTGCTTCCGGGCCCACCGCACTCGGCGGACTCGACGCCTGCCTCCGTGGACAAGCACTACACGATCGTGGCGACACGTCGCCGTGACCGCCGGTGCGGTTGTTCCCTTCAGCACCACCTCGGCACACATGGTAACTGTTGTGTTGAACTCAGCATGTAGAATTCGACGGAGGACTCTATGTGCCTAGGAATTCCAGGCCGCGTCGTTGAGATAGCTGGCGATGCCTCAATGCTGATGGGCACCGTCGACTTCGGCGGAGTGAGGCGGGAGACCTGCCTAGCCTACGTGGCGGACGAGGTTTCTGTCGGCAACTACGTGATCGTGCACGCCGGGTTCGCCATATCGATTCTGAATGAGGAGGAAGCGCGGCAGTCGTTTGAGCTACTCCGAGAGATGGGACAACTCAGTGGAGAAGAGTGGATGCAGAACCTGGCGAACGACAGCCTCGGCCAAAACCGCGAAGTAACCGAATGAAGTATTTGTCTGAGTACCGAGACGGGGAGGTCGCCAAACAGCTCGTCGAAAAGATCCGGGCGACTGCGACGAAGCCGTGGGTTCTAATGGAAGTGTGCGGTGGGCAGACACACACGATCGTCAAGCAGGGATTGGACGGCCTGCTCGGCGATTCGGTCGAGTTGATCCACGGTCCCGGGTGCCCCGTGTGTGTGACACCGATCGAGCAGATAGATAGAGCGTTGGATGTCGCCTCTAGACCAGACGTCATTTTCACGTCGTTCGGCGACATGCTGCGTGTACCGGGTTCAGACGGCGATCTCTTTCAGGTGCGTGCGAGAGGAGGAGACGTTCGAATCGTCTACTCTCCCCTTGATGCGGTCAAGATCGCGCAGTCGAATCCTGAAAAGCAGGTCGTTTTCTTTGCGGTGGGGTTCGAGACGACAGCACCCGGCAACGCCATGGCCGTCCTACGAGCCAAACAGCTCGGAGTATCAAACTTCAGTATGCTGGTATCGCACGTGACCGTACCACCCGCGATGGTCGGGTTGTTGGAGTCGGAGCACAATCGGATACAGGCATTTCTTGCGGCGGGGCACGTCTGCACCGTCATGGGCTGGGAGGAATATGAGCCTATAGCGGCCAAGTATCGGGTCCCGATCGTGGTTACGGGTTTTGAACCGCTCGATCTACTCGAAGGCGTATTGCTAGCCGTTCGGCAGCTCGAGTCCGGTCGTGCTGAAGTCGAGAACCAGTACGTCAGAGCCGTCGAGCGTGAGGGCAACAAGGCTGCCCAGTATGCGATTCAGCAGGTGTTCGAGCCGACCGACCGTAGCTGGCGTGGCATCGGTACGATTCCCGCGAGTGGCCTCGCGCTACGCGGTGAATACTCGCAGTATGATGCGGTTTTGCGATTTGGACTCGCGGACGTGCATTCCCACGAGTCAGAAGCTTGTCGTGCGGGTGATGTATTGACCGGTAGAATCAAACCACGCGAATGCCCAGCGTTCGGCCGAGAATGCACACCGGAGACACCGCTTGGAGCGCCGATGGTGTCGAGCGAGGGGGCGTGCGCGGCGTACTACAACTACGGGCGAATCGCCCTAAGTGAGAACGAGAAATCCAATGGCTGATTCACCGGATTTTCCTCAGGGTATGAGCTGTCCAACGCCCGCGAACGACACCGAAAGGGTGCAGTTGGGACATGGGTCCGGCGGCAAACAAACTGCGATGCTCGTACGCGATCGTTTCTTCGCATGGTTGTCCAACGAAATCCTCGCCAAACAGACCGACGCCGCCGTACTGAACCTAGGAAGCACAAAGATCGCCGTTTCAACCGACACCTTCGTGGTGAAACCGCTCGAGTTTCCCGGTGGCGACATAGGGTCGCTGTCGGTTCATGGCACTCTGAACGACTTGGCCATGATGGGGGCAGAACCACTGTATATGACAGCGGGGTTTGTTTTGGAGGAAGGGCTGGAATTGGAAGTGTTGGACCGCGTGGTTGCGTCGCTAGCGCGTGCGGCTGCAGAAGCGGGAGTCGAGGGGAGAAAGGGACGTGCTGACGATACCGGAGACACGGGAGGAGCTGTGGAGGGTGGCGTGCCGATCGTTTGCGGGGATACGAAGGTTGTCGAGCGCGGCAAATGTGACGGCATGTACATCAATACAACCGGCATTGGCCAGATAGATCCAGCATTCACGCCCTCACCCGAGAAGGCGAGGCCTGGTGACGCCGTGATCGTGAGCGGCCCAATCGGCCGGCACGGTATTGCAGTTATGGCACAGCGCGAAGGGCTCGAGTTCGACGTTGAAGTTGAGTCCGATGCTGCAACGCTGTGGCCCTTGGTCGAACGACTGCGGGACGCCATTGGAGACGCGGTTCATGTACTGCGCGACCCCACGCGAGGGGGAGTTGCCAGTGCACTCAATGAGATTGCACAATCAGCCGAAGTGGGAATCGAACTGAATGAGAATTCGCTGCCGATACCTCAACCGGTACTTGCAGCCTGCGAGCTGCTTGGGTTTGACCCGCTCTATGTCGCCAACGAAGGAATTCTGATCGCGATCGTGGAGGAACACGTCGCTTCTGACGCGGTGAAGGTGCTCCAGTCCCACCCACTCGGCGCGGCGGCCGCAATCATCGGACGAGTCGTGAGCACGAACTCCGGCATCGTGGCCCTGAAGACGGCAGTTGGCGGGACAAGAGTCGTCGACATGCTGTCGGGGGATCAGTTGCCTAGGATTTGTTAGGGGGGGGGCGATGCTGCGGCTTTCAGTTTCGTCATGAGCCCTTCCAGACCAACGAACTGTACCCTTGCCCCCATGATATTGCGTGAGAAGGCACGGTCCACATCAGCTACCACAACGTAGTTGTCAC
>CAYTDU010000543.1:0-4255 GCA_964436395.1 uncultured Gemmatimonadaceae bacterium
TGATGTCGAATCGCGCGGAGATAGGATGTTCAGCTCCCGAGTTCCGGTCGCGCGCCCCCGCACGTAACCCGCACCCCGCATCCCTTCCTCTGGGCCGAGCACGACGGTGCATCCCGTACCTGCCTGCAGATCGGTCCAATGACCGACGAGAATCCCGGGTACATCCGTGAGTTTGGATTGCATCTGAGTTTCGTTGCTACGCGTGTCCATCGACGCACCTGCGTTCTATCGGCTTCCTTCTCTGTTTTGCTGAGGCTGCTCCGTTCCTCGCTTCTCACAGGCTCGGCAAAGCGTGATACCGCGAATGGAGCAGATGATACAGATGAATGCTCCGCAACTCCGGCACGGGTATCCTTCCGATGCGCGGTCTTCGTTGCCGCAGTAACGACAGACAATGCGTTCCATTTCCTCGGGCATCGGTGCCTCCTGGAGTTTCTTGTCGCCGGCCCTAATTGAAGAATACCACACTACCGGGGCAGACAAACCTCAATTCCGTTCGGGATTACTTCGGCGGTGAACGGCGTCTGTCCGGCACCCTCGCCGTCCATCTCTACCGGCTGGGGTCGATCGGTCTCTACTTCTATGACCCTTCCCTTAGCGTACTGTAACCGACCCTCACCGTTCGTGCGACCGCTCACCATTTCCCAGAATACTCCCGCACTCTCCATGTAGCCTGTCGGGTTCAAGAGAACCACATCGAGTAGACCGTCTGTTACCGAAATGCCCTTCTTGAGTTTGAGTATCGGAGGGATGATCTCGCCGCAGTTCACGACCAGCACTGATGTGGCATCCACCTCGAGGGTGTTGCCGTCGATGGTGATTCGATGTTTGACCACCTGGAGTTTGCCGATCACCTCCAACGTCTTGGCTACGTATGCAGCCATCCCAAACCGTCGTTTGGCCATGCCGGTAGTTCCGGTCATGATCTCAGCGTCAAAGCCCGCTCCACATCCCACGGAGAAGTGCCGGACGAAATCACCACTCGTCAACCTGCCGAGATCAATCGGTGTAGGTGTGCCATTCACGATGACTTCCGCCGCCTTCACCGGGTTGCGCGGCAAACGCAGGTTTCCCGCCAGCAGGTTGCCAGTGCCTCCGGGCAACAGCCCAAGCGCGATGCCACTTCCCATCATTCCCTCGACCGCCATGATCGTCGTGCCGTCACCACCGTAAACGGCTATGACATCCGCACCTGCCTCAACACCTTGTTGGGCAAGTTGCTTCGCATCCGCGTCGTGCTCTGTGTTTGCAGTGCGAATATCCCAGCCAGCGTCCGAAAACACTCCTCGCACGGATTCAAACACGGACTTCCGTGTCCTGGCAGCGATTGGGTTGAAAATCAGGAGCACACTTTTCATCAATAACGCTTCTCCCAAAACACGTCGGCCCCGAGCTGGTACTTCAGACGCAAGGCGTGAGATCGTGCGACGGCGCAACTTCGTACCGGGTCACCGCTCACCGAGAAGAGCCAATCTCGGCTGAGGCGGTATTCCACACTTGCACCGACCATCTCATAAAGCGCCTCGTTGTGCGCTCGGGCGCACAACCTTGGGCTGACAGTCAAAAACCACTTATCTCCAAGCCTCTTGCCAGCGGCAATCTCGGCCGTGATTTGGCCCGTGTTTCCCATCTGCGGCCGGATTTGAAGGTAATCGAGTGGCAAACTCAAATCGGAAATCGCCAGGTTTTCCAACTGCCCCGATACTGCGCCCAGGAACTGGGTAAGCCCCTGTCGCACCAACCGACCGTTCTCGGAGCCACCTCCACCAGCAAGCGCATGAAAGCTGGGAGCACCCAGGAATAGGTAGGAGAGGATCTCTGGTCCCGGAATCGGTGGTCGGATATCACTGGTAAACGACAGGTTGGGTTCGTACAGCGTGCCGCCTATGTGAACGAACACCATTATATCGTCGCCACGAACGGTCCTCACCCTATGTCTCGCGTCGATGTCCACGGCGGCATTCAGGTCAGGTGTCCCGAAGTAGGTCACCTCACCACGCGTTACGTCGAAGTCCCGCGTAGCCAATAGTTGAACGAGCGACGGGCCGGGTGATAGCTGGTAAGTTCCCCGGGGAGTCTGCAGTGTCCCGTTGAAGCGGTATTCGTCTAGCTCCTTTTTGATCATGATCGAGCCGAGCAGCTGGATGTTCGCCTCGCTCGATCTCAACCAAACGTCTGAAGCCATTTGCAGGCGCAAGCTGTCAACCCGCAAGCTGTCTAGGAATCGGTTCTCGAATTCTACGCCAAGGCCTTGCTGGCGAACCAGAATGGGATCCACCAACCCCTCCATTGCCAACAGGGTGTCCTCGATATCGATGATTTCTTTCTCAATGAGATCCGCGAAGTAGAGTATCCCGTGCGTAACTGTTCCCTCACCAGTCAGTGTCGCCCCGAAAAAGGGGCCGTTCAGCTCCGCCGTTCCGGAAGCCGTGACGGATATGAAGTCGCGGACGCTCACTCCGTGGAAGTCTTCAGCATTGAGTTGAACGCTCAGAACCGGTTTCGTGAGTTCTTCCAGCCGCATGAATCCTGAAACGTCGGCGGTGCCGTCTCCACTTGCGACCGTCAGGTTCTCAATGTGAACTGTGTCGCCCGTCATCAGGAACGAGCCGTTCAAGTTCTCGTGACGGACGCCCAATGCCGGATACAGAACGGTCCCGTCCTGAATCGACAGCGATCCAGTGAGTTCGGGACTCTCCCAGGTTCCGGTTATTCCAACATCGGCGAAGAGTGTACCACTGGTTTCCCGCACAAGGGGATTCACCGCGTCCATGAACGATAAATCGACTCCTTCCGCAGCCGCACGTATCGAGATCGCACCGGGCAGGCGCCGTGTCCCAACGTCGACAAGAGCTAGATCGATCGGCAGCCCGATGTCGACGGCGAGGATCTCCTCACCCGTGCGCAAGAGACGCACGTCCCCATCCACTCGGCGGCTTTCGTATCGGAACTCACCCAACATGTGCGGTGCCTGGAAGTCACCGAATACGCCCTGACGTAACCCGGCAAACAAAGTCATCTCAGGAGATCGAGCTGTGCCGTAAAGGGTGAAATTCCCGCTGACCTCTCCACTCACATCCCGGTACCCTCGTTGAAGCAGCATCCATAGGTCTTCAGCCGGGAGCCCATCTATTGACGCCGCAAAAGAACCAGGACCGTCGAATGGGACCCGGCCATCCAGCGTAATGCGGCCGGCGCCACCGCGCCGCGTAATCGAATTGTCAACGAAATCGATGCCGCTGTCAGAAAGCTCCAGCACTGCAGGCGTGTCGACGAACCACTGTCCACTCTCCAATTGAAACGCCATCAAGTCGATCGGAACGCGTTTCTTGCCCGATTCTGCAATCACGCTGCCCTGTGCAATTGCGGCTCCCCAACCATCCGCACCAAACCGGGAACGTGCACTCCACTCGAGCGAGTCGGTGGGTCCCGCAAAAGCGACTTCGATATCGCCAAACTTCCAGCGTCCCAGTTCGAGCGAATCAGCTGTAGTCTCGAGCCGTGCCTCCCGTGTCGGGCTGGCCCAGCTGGCTCTACCACGCACGCTGTCTATGAATACCGTCCCGCGTTTGAGCCGTTCTCCTTCGTACTCTACCGTTGCTCGGAAGTTTTCACTCGATCCTTGCACTTCCAGATAGGCATCAACAGAACCAGAAGGTCGTTGCGCGCCGACGACGCGTTCATTTGGTAATGCGCCGAAAAGGGTGGCTAGAAACGGCTCGAGCACACCTAGAGAATCCGTGGAAAATGAACCGGCGATAGTGCTGTCTCGACCACCACCCAAGCCCAGTGCCCCTTGAGCGAAAGCCTCAACTCCCCGACCCGATGCTTGCAGGTATGCGAAATGGAGCATGCTGTCCTGAATGGCGAGCTCCCAGGAAATGCTGTCGAGCGAAACACCTTCGACTGACGATGCACGGAGTTCAGCGCTCATTTCGGCAGCTTCACCAAAGAGGCTGTCGTCCACCCAGGTTCCTTGGCCACGTCCGAACAGCATCGTCTCCGGCAGCCTCGGGTGCAGTCCTTCCAGGTTCAGCCGCGAGACCCGGACATCCATGCCGTATGCCGCCCGACGGATGGAAAGGGGGGATACGTGTCCGTCTAGGAAGATGGCGCCCGCTGGGCCCGCCAAATCAGCGTCTACGAAGAGAGAGTCCAGATATCCGGAAGTGACTACGCGTCCCTGGAAGGTGCCTCGAATACGGACGCTGGGATAGCTCGGCCGGATTCCGTCCAATGCAAGCGAATCAAACAT
>CAYTDU010000544.1:0-4233 GCA_964436395.1 uncultured Gemmatimonadaceae bacterium
TTCATGGCACAGGCCAAACAGACCGGAAAGTCGATCATCGGAGAATGTGACGCCGGCCTGATGAAGATATCCGTTCCAATCTTCGTAGAGGGAGAATTCCTGGGTACCGCCGGTGGCTGTGGGCTTCTGCCGGAGGGCGGGGAGGTGGAGACCTTCCTCATCGAAAAGACGTTGGGGCTGAGTGAGGAACAAATCGCCGATCTTTGCGACGACTTGGGTTCCATGACGGAAGCGGAAGCTCGGGAGATGGCGGATTTCATTGAAGAGCGCTTGGACGCATACGTAAAGGCCAGCGTTTGATACCAACCCGCGGCATTGTGAGATGACAGTACTCTCGGGAAGACGCCTGACAAGGAGACGCCGGTGAGCGGGGCCCGAAAGGCCCCGCTTCCAGTCAACCTCTACGAAGCGTCCTTCTCTTCTGCCGTTGAGAGATATATCCCGTTGAAGACGAACTTGAATGTTCCGTGTGGCTGCGAGCGATACAACACTTCAGGCGCGAAGATGTACAGCTTGCCGTCACCGACGTCTGCCTCGATCGCCGCCAGTCCGTTCCTCACATGTTCTTGTCCCCACGCCCAGCCGCTCCTGAGCGGCGTAGCTGAATCGTACCAAGCCACTCGCCGCACGCCCTGAGCGTCTGCTCCGGCTTCCAGCCTGAGCACGGGACTACGGTTGAACATCATGTCGACTCGTTCGCCGATACCGTAAGCGATCGGGTTCGTGTTATCTACTCTCGCCTCCAGAATGGAACCCGGAATGAAATACTCCTCCCGCGAGAGCGGGTTGCCGCTCGCATCGACCAAATGGTTGCCGATCGGAAGCCCGAGGTGTGCGGCCAGGTTCCCGGATGTTCCGATGGTGATGATCGTGCCGCCATCCTCGAGAAACTCTCGGAGTTGAGGTACCGTGATGTCAGCAGTCACTGAGCCGATGCGGTCGCGGTACTCCTCGGGTACATCTTCTGGATCGATCCCGCGGCTGAAGTATCGACTGCCCCCGCCCTCCGCTCGGGCCCCTGGTATGGCACCGGTCGGGAATACCAACACATCGAAATCGCGTTCCAGGTTGCCTTCATCCAGTCTAGGCGGATAGACCACCTCGAACGGAAACTCGAACTTCTCGAACAGCAACCGGACCCACCCGGACGGCATGGAGCCACCGTATTGGTCCCAGAGTCCGATCCGCACGTCGTCCAGTTCCAGCGCAGGAGTCCGGGGCATCGACGACACGCCGTGGAAGCTCACACCCAGTTCCGTGGCCATTTGCTCGAGCCGGCCTTCCGTGCCCCGTCGGGAGCGGATGTAGACAGTTCCGGCAGGATACTGGTTGCCATCTATGGTGGCCGGTTCACTCAGCCAGTACATATTCTCACCGGTTTCCATCAGACGGTTGATTACCACGAACGCGTCAACGTAGTCGTGGCTCAGCATAAAGCCGCGTGCACCCGAAGCATTCGACACTGTTCCCGCCAGGGGTTCTGCAAAGCCCTCGATCTTCTCGAACGGACCGTCAAACCCGTCGAGAATGCGGTCAAACTCGACCCCCATCTGGTATGCTAGATTCCAACCGGTCGCATCGTACGGCGCGATGGGCGGCCCACCGGGGTAGGCGAAGTCATTGGGGTGATCCTGTGGCTCGAACATGTCCATCACGAACGGCCTGAACGCTTGGGCGGCGTTCACCACGTAGGATCCACGCGGATAGGTTTTGCCCGCCACCGTGAAATCGGAAGTGGCTCGGTGAATCGCGACACCACTCTTGATGAGCGTGTTGACGAACTTGGTCGCGGTTGGGAAGTCCGCCTGATCCGCAGGCAGGATGAACCCCCTTGGATCTCTGTGAGCAGGATCGTGCAGTACCTCTTCGTACAGGTTGAGCGGAACACCTCTACCGCCGTAGCCAGCGACACTAGCTGTGGCAACATCTTCTCCCGCACCGCCAGCCGCTTCTTCGACCGCCGCAATTCTCTGAGGATGGACAGTCCAGGTGTCGGTGCTGCCGCGTTCGATCGAGTTTTTCCCCATGCGCCAAATGTTGAATAGCAGTTTGTCGCGATTCCTCGAGGCATAGTCGATCACGGCTCGATCGATTGTGATTGAGTAGTCGATGGCCTGATGGAAGGAAAACGGCCCGGGCTCGACGGGAAGCGGCAAGTCACTGTGGGGCAGCTGGCGATCAGGAATGAACGGAATCTCGATCGGTGTTGGGTTGCCGTTGATCTCGGTCAACAGCCCGATCATGTTGTGCCAATAAGGTGTGGTCCTCTGGCCGCCGTTCCACCACGTGGAGAAGCCGGCGCCGGAGCGCATTACCGAACCGCCCTTGCCCTCGGCAATGAGTCGCGTGTGCATCTCCGTGCCTACGCCCTCGATACCCATGATGACCAGCGGGTCGATGTTGTAGTTGAACGGATCGCGGAATGGAGGCACGAACACGACGGTACCTACAGGTCCAGTCTGATGGGGGTTGTACATGATCTGTGGGAACCACTCGCGATACAGAACGCGACTCATGTTCTCCGTCTCGACCAAGCTGTTCATGTAGCCGTCGCGGTTGTTGTCGTGCCCCACGTACCAGTTGTACAACCGCGGTAGTCCTCTTGTGGTGCGCTCTTCCGTCACAGGGTTCCTCATGTACCAGCTGGATACCAGCTCCATACCATCTGGATTCGCATGTGGAGCAAGCAGAATGACGTCGTTCAGGAACCGCATGGTTTCCGGATCGGTCCGGCTCACCATCTCATAGATAAGCACCGGTAGCTGGTGCGTACCTACGACCTCCGTGCCATGAAGGCCTCCGTCGATCCAGACGACAGCCTTGCCTTCATCGGCCAGGGCGCGCGCTTCACTTTCCGTTAACCCTTCCGCCAACGCCAGACGTCTGGAGATCTCCTTGTACCGTGCGAGATTGCGGTGGTTCTCAGGCGATGTAATAACCGCCATGAGCTGAGTGCGTCCTTCCGAAGTTGTGCCGATTTCTTCAAGCACCAATCGTGGAGATTCCTCGGCGAGCTTCCGCACGTAAGACTCAAATTGGGTGTACGTGACCAAATGGTAGTCGTCGCCAATGTCGAAGCCGAGATGTTCCCGCGGCGTCGTTATCTGACCGCTAGTCGGGGCGGCCGCCGCTACGGCGAGAGCGACCATCCCCAAAGCAACCTGGACACGTGGCCAGGCGAGCATCGAAGCGGTCCCGCGACGAGAGTGAGAACGAGTGATCCTGAACATTCAAATACCACCTTTCAAATGGAACATGCTGTTATTCCGGTGCGGTTGACGCATAATCAAACGTGCATCGGCTGCATGCCACGCACAATTGGTCTCTTTGTGACCATGCAGTATCCTGCATCTAGTCGCCTGTACTTAGGATGGAGCAACGCAGATGTTCGACGACGCTAGAAGCAAGAAGGTGGTGCTTGTTGCCCACTGCTTGTTGAACCAGAACTCGATCTCTGACGGCACCGCAGACCTACCTAGCCAGTTCGATGAGATCATCGAATACCTCATGGCCAACGACATTGGAATAATCCAGATGTTCTGCCCCGAGCTCACGTGCCTGGGCTTGGACAGAGGGGACGAGCGCGGGTCGGAGAGGCCATTGCTCGAAGAGAACACCCGCATCAGGGGTTTGTTGAGCGATGCGGCGAATATCGACACGATGCGCCGAAAGGCGGACGGCTTGGTCAGGCAAGTCCAACATTACATGTCACACGGTTTTCAGGTGCTCGGCGTGATAGGAGTGGACAGGTCACCGAGTTGCGGCGTTGAGACGACCTCGAAAAACGGAGTTGAAGAGCAGGGCAAGGGTGTCTTCATGGAGATCCTTTCGGAGACGTTGGTTGAGAACGGCGTCACTCTTCCGATGGTCGGAACGAAAACGCATGATAGGGAAACGTCGCTCGAGAAGGTGCGGCGCTGCGTGGATGAGAGCCGACAGCCGAATGTCCCTCATTAGTACCTATCACTAACGTTTTGCCACACTCAGATGTCCTGATGCAGAGAGGCCGGCCTCTGGGAGTCCAGCCAGTCACGAATTGTTGCTCGTGGAGTTGGTGGACGAACGAATCTCTCTATTAAAAACCCGGAGGAAAAGAAATGATCGATGTGAGAATGAGACGTGTGTTCGGAGTGGTGGCGGCGATCGCTGGCCTCGTGACGACGGCGTGCGATGACTCAACTACTGAGCCCGAAGACACGACGCCGGAGATTTCGTCAATGAATCTCTACGTAG
>CAYTDU010000545.1:0-4231 GCA_964436395.1 uncultured Gemmatimonadaceae bacterium
GGCACGGGAATGTCGATAGGGACCCCTCATTACATGAGTCCAGAGCAAGCACGCGCTCAGACTCTCGACGGTCGCAGTGATATCTACTCGCTAGGCGTGGTTGCGTACCAATGTCTTGCTGGCGTAGTACCGTTCGATGGTGAGGACTCATTCTCCATCGGCTACAAACACATTATGGAGGACCTGCCTGAGCCGGAAATGGACAGTGCCGAACAGCGTTCTCTGTACGAAATCATAGAGCGCATGATGGCGAAGTCTCAGGATGATCGTTTCCAGACGGCTGAAGATCTGGTAGCAAAGCTGCAGAGTGGTGGCCCACTGCTTTCTCGTGTGACAGAGGCTTCTTTCTCCGACATACCGACCACGGTTTTGCCGCAAGGTGTGGTATCTCCGGATACCGATTCACGGGCTGTGGCGCCAAGCACGCCGACGACTCCGATGCCGCGTACATCCCCGTCGCCTGAGGTCGCACCAAAAAAGAAAGGGAAGGCGGTTCTGGTCGGTGTATTGATTTTCTTGATATTGGGTGGTGGAGGCGCTGGAGGATACTGGTACTATTTCCTCGACGCGCAATGGCCGCTGCCGTTTCTCGCCCAATTACCAGGACCCGAGCCGGAAATCCCACTTTCGGATTTTCCTGATGACTCGCTGCTGCTAGCGGGTGCAGATTCCATATTCGTCGTTGAAGCCAAACCCGAAGATTCCCTGGCACAGGCTGACTCAGGCGCACCGATTGATTCCATTGAGGTTCCTGACACGGCAACGGCTGTAGCCGAGGAACCTCCCGCTGTGATGACCAATCAAGGCACTCTCGTGGTTCGCACACCGGAGGGTGGCCGGTTGAAAATCGATGGGGAAGCAGTCTCGAGTGATTCCTTGGAGCTCGATGCTGGCTCGCATAAGATCGAGATCGAGCGAGAGGGTTTCGAAAAGTTCGAGCAGACAGTGCAGGTGGCTCGTGGACAGACCACAATCACTCCCGTCACGATGGTGCGTGTCCAACAGCAAGAGGCTCAGCCTCAGCCTAGGCGGGAGCCAACAGGACCAACACGTCCAGTGGAGCCACCGCCGTCGAGACCACGAGTTGTTGATTGTGCCACGAACAACCCCGGCGTCGAGTATTTCAGAAGCGGCCAGTGTTTTGACTCTCCTCCATCACCGACAAGAGCCGCGCAAACGTATGCTCCAGCCGGTTTCGACGGAGAGGTGACGCCGGTCAGTGTTACGGTAAAGGTCGGAACCGATGGAAGGGCCATAACCACGCTTCGTCAACGGAGGCAGGCAGCAGCGCCGCAGTTGATAATTGCTGCGGCTAGATTCGCGCAGGACAGCCTGGTATATACGCCAGCTCTGAAGGACGGCAGGCCAGTTGAGGCCTGGCTCCGTGTCACCGTTCGTTTCCGCCCCAGACGTTAGCAGTCTCATGATTGATCCATCCGTGTTTATTGCCCCGGGAGCTGTTGTCGTGGGGGACGTGACCATTGGTCCTGGGTCGAGCGTGTGGTACAACTCGGTCGTCCGAGGCGACATGGAGCCGATTGTCATCGGTGAGCAGACCAACATTCAGGATCTGTCGGTCCTGCACGTCGATATCGGTCTGCCTTGCAGCGTAGGGAATCGAGTCGGTGTCGGACACCGTGCAATCCTGCATGGCTGTGAGGTGGGAGACGATTGCCTCATAGGGATGGGGGCAGTTCTGTTGAATGGTGTTAGAGTCGGTTCCGGTTCAGTGGTTGCTGCCGGTGCGTTGATCACGGAAGGAACGATAATCCCACCTTGCTCTCTCGTGATTGGAGTGCCAGGAAAGGTCGTGCGCGAGGTTGATGACGAACTTCGGATACGAATCGGAGAGACGGTGCGGCACTACCTGGATTTGGCGCGGCTTCATAAATCGGGTGAGGTGTTGTGGAGTCCCGAGTCGTCGACAGCAGGTTTGTGATGTTAATATCCGTTTCCGCCGTCGGATCGCTGCTCGTCGATCCACTTGCGTGGGTGCTCGGACAGGCTAATATGTTTCCCCGCGCGGTGACGCATGCCACCGAGTCGTTCCGTCGGTTTAGCCAATATTCTATCAACCAGAACCACAAAACCGCTCGCTGAGCGGAGCAGGAGCCGTTATGGTCAGTTCCAGTCAGTTCGGCAGTAGTCCAGGTCTCCAATTCTCCGAAAACGCGATCACGGTTCTCAAACGCCGCTATCTCGTGAAGGATGACGATGGAAACCCCGCCGAGGCACCGGAGGATCTGCTCTGGCGCGTCGCACGGACGATTGCCGCTGCCGATGCTGACTATGGAGCCAGCGAAGGAGGGGTTGAAGCTCTCGCCGAGACCTTTTTTGAGCTGATGGCGACGCGCATATGGATGCCCAACAGCCCTACCCTGATGAATGCCGGCAGACCTCTGGGGCAGCTGTCAGCTTGTTTTGTATTGCCGGTCGAAGACGCGCTTTCCAATGGCGAATCAGGCATTTACGACACGCTCCGCAACATGGCACTGGTTCATCAGTCTGGTGGGGGGACCGGCTTTGGGTTCTCCCGACTCCGTCCAAAAAACGATGTCGTACGGTCGACAATGGGAGTTGCGTCAGGCCCGGTGTCATTTATGTCCCTGTACGACTCATCGACTGAGGTGGTGAAGCAAGGCGGTACCAGGCGTGGGGCCAACATGGGAATCCTCAGGGTAGATCATCCGGATATTCTCGAGTTCATCAAATGCAAGGATGACACGTCGAAGATCACGAACTTCAACATTTCAGTCGCTATTACCGATGCGTTCATGGCGGCGTTGGCTGCCGGTGAAGACTACGATCTGCTGCACCCCCGCACCGGTGAAGTAGTCGATAGACTCAATGCACCCGAAGTATTCTCGATGATCGTTCACGGGGCCTGGAAAACTGGAGAACCTGGCGTTTTCTTCGTCGATCACGCCAATCGCCACAACCCTGTGCCGCACCTCGGCTCCTATGAAGCCACGAACCCGTGTGGAGAGCAGCCTCTGCTTCCCTACGATGTATGTAATCTCGGCTCGATCAACGTAGGTGCGTTCGCAAGTCGCGGTGAAGTCGATTGGGATGGGCTTGGTAGTGCGGTACACCTGTGCACACATTTTCTTGACAACGTGATCGATGTCAATAAGTACCCTCTTCCACAGATCACGCAGTTAGCTCAGAGAATCCGACGCATCGGATTGGGCATCATGGGATGGGCGGATTTCCTGATTAGGATCGGCGTGCCATACAATTCGAAGGAAGGCATTGAGTGGGCTCGCAAGCTCATGTCGTTCGTCGATGAAGAGTCCAAGGTGGAGAGCGAGCGCTTAGCGACTCAACGTGGCGTCTTCCCAGACTGGAAACGAAGCATATGGGGGCCGGACGACAGTTGTGCGCGCGATGCGAATGGCGAGCGAATTAGGCCAACGCGCAGGCTTCGCAACTGCAATCTCACGACGGTGGCTCCCACTGGTACCATCTCTATCCTGGCAGGGTGCTCTTCCGGCATTGAGCCGCTGTTCGCGGTGGCGTTTCAGCGTCGCCAGGCAGATACACTGATGACCGATGTCAACGAGGATTTCCTTGCAGTTGCCAAAGAAGAAGGCTGGTATTCCTCGGAACTGATAGACAATATTGCGGACGCGGGCCACATCCATTTCGACGAAGTTCCCCAGAAGTGGCAGGACGTATTCGTCACGGCACACGATGTCACACCCGAATGGCACATCGAAATGCAGGCCGCTTTCCAGGAGTACACTGATAGCGCTATCAGCAAGACATGCAACTTCCCCAACGAGGCCACAGAGGACGACGTCCGGGAGATCTACGAACGAGCACATGAGTTGGGTTGCAAGGGCGTCACCGTCTATAGAGATGGAAGCCGGGATATGCAGGTGCTGTCCACCGGGTCAACTGAAAAGAACACGGAAGGCAAGGATGCGGTAACGGGGAGCGAACGGAGACCATCTGACGAAGTCACTGAACTGCGTGCGACGGTTGCGGAACTGGAAACGGAACTAGGCATCACCAGAAAGCAGCTCCACGAGGTGGAAGCAGAAAACCTGCAGCGCCGGGCAAAACGCTCTCGACCGGAGTTGTTGAAGGGGTGCACACGGAGAGTAGAAACACCCCTTGGTACGCTCTATGTCACGATTACCGAAGATGACAAAGGCCAGCCGTTCGAGATGTTCATGACGCTGGGCAAGGCTGGTGGCGCTCTCATGGCAGACGTTGAGGCCGTTGG
>CAYTDU010000546.1:0-4231 GCA_964436395.1 uncultured Gemmatimonadaceae bacterium
GTGTTCGTGGCGATAGGCGCAATGTGGTTTCTCGGTGAATCAGTAACTCGCGGGCGCTGGCTCGGCATTGCCATCGCAACGAGCGGTGCAATGGTAATCATTCGGCCGGGGTTCGAGTCGGTGGGCATCGGAACCGCCCTCGTAATCACCTCCACGGCGACCGTATCGGTTTCCAGATTGGTCGCAAAGAACCTGGCGCGGACCGACCGCACACCAACGATCGTCGGGTATCTGAGCCTCTTCATGACACCGTTGACCCTCGTTCCTGCGTTGACCGTATGGACATGGCCGACGCTCACGCAGTATGGGCTCCTGGCAATGGTAGGGGGCCTCGGCACGCTGGCTCACATTCTGTACATACGGGGATACAAGCTTGCAGACGTCAGCCGAGTCGAACCGGCGATGTTCATGCGAGTCGTCTGGGCTGCGGTCCTCGGCTTGCTAGTGTTCGCGGAGTTTCCTGATCTCTGGACCTGGATCGGCGCCGCGATTGTGGTTGCCGGAACTACCTACATAGCACGAAAGGAACCGGTGCGGAGCCAGCATGCGGGGGAAAGCCTACCGTGAGATTCAATGACCAATACCCAGCACGGAATATCCAATGTCCAACTGATTGCCACTGCATCATTGGACATTCCGTGTTGGATATTCATCATTCCCTTACGGTCTATACTCCACCAGCGTAAGCTCAATCGTCATATCGTCATCGTGCATCGACGTCATTATCGGCAGTGCTACGTTGGGGGAGAGGCAAGACTGTGTTCGCATGATTCCGTTTTCTCGGAACACCAGTAACATGCCTGCTTGTCCAGCGGCCTGGCATTGACTCTCCACCCTGGCTTCCATGGTCTCACCGTCCTGCGTGGCACTCCACCCGTCACCCAGCGTTAGCTGACGGCCTTGAATCGTCATCCACGCCATCGGGTTGAATAGCATCAGCCCGACAGGTCCCATGGTCATGAACTGGGGATAGCCCATCATCATGCCCTGTGTTCCGGTGCCGGTCGTTACAGTAGACGAGTAGGAATCGTCGCCGAGTTGGCCGCTCACCTGCATGCGCACCTGGCCTGGTCCCGCCGGTTCTAAATCCAACTGATAGAACCCGGTCTCCGTGCTGCCGTCTTCCGTCTGCGTCACGTCGTATCTGAAGTGCTCCGTGCCGTTGAACTGGTACGGTGCCCAGGCGAATGGGGCCACTGGGCCTCCGGAGACGGCGGCCGCCGGAGCTGAGGGGGCCGCAGCGGCAGGGGGCGTGGTGGGTGCCGCGGGTGCTGGTGCATCACCTAGGTCGTCGGTGGCGTCGGCGATTTCTTCGGCCAGTTCATCGACTGCTTGATGCGTTGCTTCACCGATCGAGGTCTCGGTGAATTCCTCGCTCGTGAGGTCGATGCTGGCGAGATCTATGTTGCGCGTGCGAGCGAACAGGTCGGTGCCGCTGCGGTCGGATTCGCCTCTACCCGTGAGAACAGAAACGATTCTTCCACTTGCCGCATCCAGCAAACGCGCCTCGAGTACAACGTAGGCCTTCTCCCTGCGTCGCCCCAGACCAACGCGAAGGCCGCCGACGGACACACCTGCTACTTCGCCACCTCCCTCTTGGCGGCCGAAAACGAGAATATTGCCTGATACCGTGCCCTGCACGCCTTCGTTGTTTTCTGCTATTTCAACACTGCGTTCTCTGAGCCGGGCGCGCACCAGGTCGGCGATCTTTTCGCCGATGTCCGCTTCGCCTCCAAAGACCTCTTCGATTGATGCAACAACACCGTGCTGCTCGAACGAGAGCACCACTACTCGTTTTCCCTGTGCAGCAGCCACCCCGCTGAACGCTACCAGAAGGAAGACTCCGCACATGACGCAACCGAGTGAAAGGGAAAGACGTCTCATCGTACCGCTCCAAGAAATGTTGAGGACATGCGAAAGAGGGATTACTCACGGTAACCGGTGTTTTGGAGCCGGTCAACCGGAACCGTTGGTGGTGGTGTGACATACTTGCTAGGTTTTTCCCGGCCGCGCTAACGCCCATTGACCGTACCCGGCAGGAAGAGGTGAACATGAGACTCCCCGTAGCACCAGTCTGCACTGTCGCGTTCTTATCGTCGTTGTTCTTTGCACCTGTGCTGGCCCAAGAAGTCTTCCGCCCACGGCGAACCGAATCACCGCCGGTGATTGACGGAATCCTGGACGATCCGACCTGGCAGACTGCTTCGTCCGTGAGCGGATTCAAGACGTGGCGGCCGGATTTTGGCGCGGATATGATTGGCGATACCAGGGTGTTTGCAGCGTACGACGCGGAGAATCTCTACTTCGCCTTTCGTTGCTACGATCCGGAGCCGGCGGCAATCAAGACATCTGTTTCCAATCGCGACAACATCATGAGCGACGACTGGATTGCCATCAACCTCGATTCCTTCAACGATCAGCAGTCGCTCTACGTGCTCTACGCCAACCCTGCCGGCATCCAGGGCGACACCAGGTACGCCGGAGGCCACGAAGATCATGACTTCGATCTAGTCTGGTTTAGCGACGGGCAGATAGACGAGGAAGGGTACGTAGTGGAAATCAGACTGCCGTTGAGCAGCATACGCTATGCTGACGGCGATTCGGTGTTCATGGGTGTGATCTTCGAGCGTATGGTTAGTCGCAGGCGCGAGGGTGGCACGTATCCGCCGCTAGACCCAGAGCAAGGTGAGTCGTGGCTCACGCAGACCATGCCGATGGTCTACACCGATCTGCAGAGTCAGACACTGCTCGAAATACTGCCCGCAACCACGTACGCGTACGTACAGGATCACGAAGCCGGTGCGTTTCGCACCACTCAAGACGATCCTGAGGTGAGCCTCACAGCCAAGTACGGACTAACCTCAGAATTGGTGCTCGACGGTACTGTGAACCCCGACTTCAGCCAGGTCGAAGCTGATGCGGGGCAGGTGGATGTGAACCTACGCTACGATTTGTTCTTTCCAGAAAAGCGGCCGTTCTTCCTAGAGGGCAGAGCGCATTTTGGCATTGGGGGCACCGGTGTATCCGGTCTGGATCCGATTCAGTCCATCGTACACACGAGGAACATCGTCAATCCAATAACTGGTGTCAGACTGACGGGGAAACTGTCGGAAAAGGACATGATTGCCGCCATTTACGCGGCCGACGAGATATCTCCGTTCGGACCGGACGGAAATACGGAGTACGCTCACGTACCGATCGTGCGATACAAGCGTGTGCTGCGGGACGATTCGTACATTGGCGGCATCTACACCGCCCGCCTGTTCGGAGATCATATGAACGTCGTCGGCGGAGTCGACGGACTGATGAGGTTGACTGAATCGAGCACGATAGGGTATCACGGTCTTGTGTCGCACTCGAGTGAGGATATGCGAACGCCGGACGTTGGTGGCCACGCGGTGGGTGTGTCCTACGCCAATGCGACACGGGACATCGACTACTCTATCGCGGGCAAGAGTGTATCCGAGAACTTCGATGCCGCGACGGGCTACATTACGAGAACGGGTATTGCCTTCTTGAGCGGGATGTTGCGGCCCAAGTTCTACCCGAGTTCCAGCATCCTTCAGCGCGTTGACGTGGAGTTGTTCTCGGGTCAGACGAGAGACGATATCTACGACATGTGGGAGACGTCCAATAGCATATCGTTGCGGAACTACCTGCTGAACCGAATGACTCTGTCCGCTCGATATTCTTATTCAACTGAGGTGTTCTTGGGCGAACGATTCAACACGGGCGGCCTTATGCTCACAGCTGGAGGTCGGATTTCAAACCAACTCGCCGTGAGCGCTCACTACAGCAGGTCAGACGCCATCTACTACGCGGCCGATCCATATCAAGGCACCAGCGAACTGTTGACCGCCTCTGCCACAGCGCAACCAACCGACAACTTTCAAGCAGTGGCAAGTTATGTACGTGTCGACTTCCGCGGAGACGACACCAACGTAAACGACTACGTGTATGGCATATACCGTGGCAAGTTGACCTACCAACTGAGTAGGTATCTGTTCTTCCGCACAATCGTGGAGTACAACGATTTCCGAGATGACTTGCTCACGGACTTCCTGGCATCATTCACATACATACCAGGGACCGTGTTCCACGTTGGTTACGGTTCCTTGTTCGACAAGACACGCTGGGAGACGGGCAGATATGTGCCCAGTGGAGATTTCTTGCAGATCAGGAGACAGCTGTTTGTGAAGGGATCTTATTTGTGGAGGATGTGATTGTCCTC
>CAYTDU010000547.1:0-4226 GCA_964436395.1 uncultured Gemmatimonadaceae bacterium
GTATTCTTATTGGAGTCACCGACATGATTGTGGTCCACATCTTGGCGAAAAGGCGTAACTACCCAAAGAAGGAGACCCATGCTACTCTCAAGGATGCGGTAGTGGTCTTCAAGGATGCGTTTCTCGCGTTGCTAACTCCAGTTATCCTTATCGGTGGGATCATCCTTGGGATATTCTCACCAACGGAAGCGGCAGGAGTTGGAGCACTCTATGCTCTCCTTGTTGCACTGTTGGTCTTCAAGTTACCCCTGGTTCAACTGCCGAAGATCCTACTTGACACGGTCGTAACCACTGCTGCGGTTATGTTGCTTGTTGCTTCAGCGACGGTCTTCTCTTGGTTCTTAACCGTAAGTGGAGCAGCGAACATGGTGGTGTCGGGTATCTCAGCAATCACAACGAATTGGATTGCGATTTTGCTAATGGCAAACGTGTTCCTGCTGATCCTTGGGATGTTCGTCGATGCGGGCCCAAGCCTGATCATTGCAGCTCCTCTTCTCTACCCACTTCTCGTGGGGAAACTAGGCCTTCATCCTCTTCATATTGCTATGATTGTGATGTTTAACGTGTGTCTTGGGACAGTTACTCCCCCAGTGGGGGTGGGGCTGTTCGCAGCAGCAGGTATTGCAAAACTGCCTTTGGAGCGAGTTGCTCGAGCGGCGCTACCCATGCTTACATTGGACGTGGGGGCGCTGATGTTCATTACTTTCGTCCCACAAGCTCTTATGTGGGTCCCCCGAATGTTAGGGTTCATTAAGTAACTGTTGCGTGTCGCGTCAAGAGTGTCAAATCCAAGAAGGGAGGCCAGAAGCAGCAAAGAACTGATCCCAATGCTGGGACACGGCAGCATACTGGTTTGATAATCTAAGGAGGTTTACATGAGATTCGAAGGGGTTTTCGCGATCATGACGACTCCATTCGACGCCTCGGGTGAGATCGATTTCGAGGCACTCACGAAGAAGACGGAGTATCTGATCGAATGCGGAATGGACGGGCTTATCCCGACGGGCTCTGTGGGGGAGTGTTCTGCTCTCACCGATTCAGAGAGGGTTGAGATATGGAAAGCAGTGCAACAGGTAGCAGGTACTCGAGTTGCTGTGGTAGGATCAACCATCCATACAGCTACTGGCCACGCAACGCGCCTCTCTGAGGAGGCAAACAAGATCGGCCTGGATGCGGTAATGAACATGCCTCCTTACTACTGGGCACTCACCGACGATGCCTACGTGAGTCACTTCCGACACCTCAGTGATGCAGTCTCAATTCCCATTATGGCCTACAACAACGTCAATGTTACCCGAGTGGACATGTCACCGCAGCTCATTGCGAGAATTGCAGGCGTTAAGAACGTGAAGGCCATAAAAGAGACTACTCCACGGTTGCTCAAACTTGAGCAGGTTCTGCAAATGGCGGGAGACAAGATAGCTGTGCTGAACGGCATGACAGTGTTTCACGAGCCGTATGCGACGATCATGGGGTGTCCAGGCATGGTCGATCCTTTCGCGAACTTCCTTGGACCAACGACTGTTGCAATTCGGAAGTTCGCCGAAGAAGGAGAGTATCAGAAAGCGCTGGAACTTAAGAAAACAGCGGTTGCCCCTATAGCCAACTACCTATTCGGTATGCCGAGTGTCCCAGACATAATAGCCGCTTACAAGCATCTTGAGTTTCGACTCGGATTGCTGCCATGTGCATACTGCAGACCCCCGATCTTAGATGTTTCGGAAGCGACCAAAGAGGAGCTAGACAAACTGCTTGAAGAGACAAAGCAATGCAGACTCTCTGTCTAGTTAAGTAGAAAGAACTTCTTCCTCGGAGCTGGCGCTTTGGCTGTGTCTACAGAGAAGCCCTAGCGACTTCTGGAGACCTGTACGCCGATTCCGACAAGCCAAACACCCAGGTTCGAATACCATGAATCCCCGAGCACTGGCTAAAAGGAGAGGGTGCAGCCTATGTAGGACTTCGTGCCATTGAGGGCACGATTGCTTTTTGGGTTGGCTTTTCAAGGGATACCCTACCCATCTGTGAAAGTATCCCCAGGCTTCAGCCGGTCTGTCCGAGTGCCCGGTACTCCACTTTCTACCTCCCTCCTAGCGAGGCGTCATCTTATCGAAGACGCCCTCCGCAGCGAACGTCGGATAGAGGCGGGTGAATCGATCGTAGATATCGCGGTAGAGTTCAACGAGCTTTGGATCCGGAACCTCTCTTTCCTCTAATGGATGGACCGCTTCGACGACGGCCTCGTCCACGCTCTCGTAGACGCCGCTCCCCACGCCGGCGAGGAGTGCGGCGCCGAACGACGCTCCTTCCTCCACCTTCAGGCGACGGAGCGGCACGTCCAGCGTGGCGGCGAGGATCTTCCGCCAGAGCGGGCTTCGCATGCCCCCGCCGACGGCGCGCAACTCGTCCGGCGAGAGATCGAGTGCCTGGATCCGAACCAGCGAGTCCTTCAGCGCAAACGCCACGCCCTCGAGGATCGATCGCACGAGATGCGGGCGCCCGTGCGCCAGGCTCAGCCCGATCCACGCGCCGCGTGCGTTCGGATCCATGTGAGGCGTCCGTTCCCCGGCCAGGTACGGAAGGAAGAGCAGGCCTTCGGCTCCCGCCGGGACCGGCACGGCCTCTTCGCACAAGAGCTCGTACGGATTGCGCCCGAGCCGTTTCGCCGCCGAGGTCTCCTCGGACGCGAGCGTGTCGCGATACCAGCGCAGCGCTCCGCCGGCCGAGAGGACCACGCCCATCAAGTGGTACTTCGACGGGACCGCGTGACAGCAGGCGTGGATGGCCCCGGCGGGGTCGGTCTTTACCTTGTCGGAGTGGACGAAGATGACCCCCGACGTGCCGAGGGAGACCAAACCGGTCCCGGAGCCGACCGCGCCAGCACCGACGGCCGAGGCGGCGTTGTCCCCACCTCCCCCCACCACCGGAGTGCCGGCCGGGATCCCGGTCCGTCTCGCCGCATCCTCATGCAGCCCGCCGGTGACATCGGGTCCCTCGAAGACCGTGGGAAGCCAGCCTCTCGGCAGCTCGATCGCATCGAGGATCTCGTCCGACCAGTTGCGCTCGGTCAGATCGAGCAGCAGCGTCCCGGCTGCGTCGGACGTGTCGGTGGCAAACTCGCCGGTCAGCCGGAATCGAACGTAGTCCTTCGGCAAGAGGATCCGGCGAACCTTGGCGAAGCGTGCCGGCTCGTGATTCCTCAGCCACAGGATCTTCGGCGCCTGGAAGCCGGCCAGCGCCGGATTCCCGGTGATCTTCTGGAGGCGCTCACGGCCGACGCGCCGCCCGAGCTCGGCGCACTCCTCGCCCGTGCGCGCGTCGTTCCAGAGGAGCGCCGGTCGGATCGATCGACCGCGCTCGTCCAGGAAGACCGAACCGTGCATCTGGCCGGTGAGGCCGATTCCGACGATCCGGTGCCCGTCCGCCTCGCGCGCCAGCTCGCGAAGGACGGTTACCGCCGCCTTCCACCAATCCTCCGGGTGCTGCTCGGACCAGCCGGGGTGCGGCGTGTGCAGCGGATAGTCCGCGAACGCGTGCGCCAGTACGGATCCGTTCGGACTCACGAGGAGCCCCTTCGTCCCGGCGGTTCCGATGTCCAATCCGATCAGGCAGCTGTCACGCATCGCTCTCGTCGGGTGATCTCGGGCACCCTCCTCCTTCCCGGGCTACGACTGGCTGCGTCGCTCCTCGATGATCCGGTCGACGTATGCGCCGTCCAGGCCCAGGACCTCGTAGACGATCTCCTGGCCGCGTACGGCGTCCTTGTTCCGCCACGCCTCCTCCAGCGCCTTGACGTCGATCTTCGCCGCCAGATCCCAAATGAACTCCCACTGGAGGAGCGCGCGGCGGACGGCGGCCACTTGGTCCTCGGTGTAGGGGAACAGGTCCGCGCCGATGCGCTCGCCGTCGGCCCCGTAGCCCGTCCGCTGGAGAACCTTGGCGAGCTCAAGCGTCTGCATGAAGAACGAGGCACCGGTGATGTTGTCGTCATCGAAGCTTCCCCACCCGCTGTTGGCATGGTGATGCCCGAGGAGTCCGTCGTGCGCGAGGAGTGAGGCATACTCAGCGAGGTTCTCGCCGTTCATGATCAGGTGCTGCCAGTCCATGTTGATCTTCAGGTTCGTCGTGTCGGTGCCTCGGTCCTTGATCTTGTGGATGGTGTAGATCGCCATCCCGATGTTTCGCATCAGGATGTTCATCGCCGGCTCGCTGTTCTTGTGCTCGAGGAG
>CAYTDU010000548.1:0-4225 GCA_964436395.1 uncultured Gemmatimonadaceae bacterium
AAGCGCGAAAGCCGGAGCGGGGGAGTCTGAGGGTGGAGGCGTTTCGGGACTGACGGGAAGTACCGACCGAGAATCTGCAGGACGGTACTTTGCCGAGGCTGAGACGCACTTTGAAGCGGCCTGTGAAATCATGCCTAGCCAGGCCCGCCTCCACGTCAATCTGGGAAAGACTTATGAGATAACTGGCCGCAAAGAGCAGGCGTTGGCGAAGTACCGCGAGGCGCATGAGGTGGAGCCAGGCAATGCGAACGCCTATCAGAATCTGCGGCGATTGCAGGCGGAGCTTGGCCAAGAAGGCCGCTAGTTTGGCAGGGTGTTCGCGCCGGGCCCTTGAGGATTTCGCTATCCGCCGCCAAGAAACGGTCCCGAGCGAAATACCGCGAAATCCCACCAATGTTCGATCAGCAGATAGGTGGTCAGCCACGTAACAAAGGTTACGACGAGTCGGTAGTCCCGGAAGACGACTCGCTCTGGTTCCTCGACGTCACCTCCGACCGTGACGAGGTGTTTGTATCGCATGATCCCGTAATAGACGAATGGTAGCGTCATGATCAGCGACGGATTCTTTCCGGACATCACGGTAAAGAGCGCGTAGCAAATAATTGTGATGGTTGCGGCGCTGCTGAGCAGGTCGTCGAGATAGCCCGTGGTGTAGTTGGCCAGGACCGGACGTTGTGTTACGTCCTGTGTTTTCTCCAGGGTGCCAACGTATGCCAACTCGGCCCGGCGTTTGGAGAATCCGAAGAATGTAGCCAGAAAGAATGTGCAAAGCGTAATCCATGTTGTTGGGACATCGCCGACTACGTAGATGCCCGCCAGTAGTCGCAGGACAAATCCCATGGCGATGCACATGACGTCGAGAATCGCACTGTGCTTCAAACGCAACGAATAGGCGATGTTGATGACAACGAGCAAGGCCATGCTATAGAAGACTTCGGCACCGAGTTGCCAGGCCGCAAGGAATGCTCCCGACGCCAAGCAGATACCAAAGACGACGGCGACGCCGACCGGGACAGCGCCACTAGCTAGCGGGCGATTCTTCTTCTTGGGGTGCTGTTGGTCTCGCTTCCGATCGAGAATGTCGTTGAGGACATAGATCGAAGAAGAGGCGGCGGCAAATGCCCCCGCAGTGAACAGAGCACTTTTGACAATATCAAGCTGAAGCGAGTTGTCAACGAAGAGCTGACCGCTAAATACAGCACCGGCGAGACAAAGGAAATTCTTTGTCCACTGATGAGGGCGTGCCAGTCTGACGAGATTCAGTAGCATCAGCGGTTAAGGTCCTACGAGGCGTGGTGGAAGACGCGCTGCCAGCGACTAACTGGCGGCACCGAGTTGTCCTTGGTCAACGCACCAGCGAATGCTCCGTCGCATGCCTTCTTCGAGTGCGATGTGAGGAACGTAGCCCAATTCCCGCTTCGCCTTGTCGACACTACAGGCAATCGTCTTGTTCATCTCCGAAAGGACATGGATCTT
This sequence comes from uncultured Gemmatimonadaceae bacterium, assembly GCA_964436395.1. Classification (GTDB taxonomy): domain Bacteria; phylum Gemmatimonadota; class Gemmatimonadetes; order Gemmatimonadales; family GWC2-71-9; genus JBDGYW01. The sequence continues at coordinate 1,477 of CAYTDU010000548.1, forward strand.
CTGGTGGTAAAGTCCTACCGCCTGAAGTGACCAGTCGACGGCCTTGGCCACTTCACTCGCGATGCCCGGCAGTCGCAGCCTCTTGTGCTGGCAAGGGATATCAAACTCCGTCTCCAGCAGGCGTTCGACCGTATCCGTGATCTCGTTCATCGTGTACGGACGCTCGTCGGCTAGCCAATAGGTCTCGCCTGCCGCAGCCGGTACCATGGCGGCTCGAATGAGACCCTGGGAGATGTTCTCCAGGTAGCCCATCGAGCGCTTGTTCTCGCCGGAACCGACGATGGGGCCCTTGCCGTCGCGAATCATCTCGAAGAACAGCGTCTGGCGTGGCGGTTGGTAAGGACCATAGAACCAGGGGCAGCGAATCGTGACCGTTTCGAGATTTCCAGCGGCCTGGACCTCTTTCAAGAATAGTTCCAGGAGCATCTTCGACTTACCGTACTTCATGTACGGATTGTAGGGCGACGTTTCATCGAAGAGGTGGTCGGCGTGGGGATTGCAGCCTAGCGGCGAGTTGGACGACATCGCCACAACGCGTTTGAAATCGTGTTGTGCAGCTGCGTTGATGACATTCTGTGAGGCACGATAATTGATGTCGAACAGCTCGCGTGTCCGCTTGGGATGAATCAATCCGGCCAAATGAATAAGGATGGCTCCAGAGAGCCCTTCGCAGAGCCGATCGCAGTCTGCGGGCGCTAGTAGATCCCCTCGAACGACCTCGATATCAGCATCGTGACCCTTGAGGTGACGTTCATCATGCTCGTTGAGGGCGATTGCGCGTATCTTTAACCCCGTCGCTGGCGTTGACAGGTCCTCGCATTCAGACAGGCCCTCGGTGAGCGCCCGGATAAGCGTGCCTCCGAGCCAGCCACCACCGCCGGTAATCACGATCTGTTGGTTATCGAGTGTCATGTGACGCGGTACTATTTTCGAGGAAAAGGTGACTGAGGTTACGGCGAGGCAGAGGTATGCCCGTGCCAGCGGAAGGACCAGATGACGCCGTTCTAGTCGGTTTCAAGTGGCGGCTGTCCAACCACGATAGCCTTCGACTGTTTGTAGTACTGGAGCCGTTCTTGCGTTACGGCGGCGGCTTCTCTGTCGCCCGCCGCTTTGGCGGCGCGAATCGCCCGGTTGGCGGTATCAACAGCCTGTTGAAACTGGCCGTTCGCGGCGTAGGCCGCGGCGAGCGTGTCGAGCTTGAGAGGGTCCTGTTGGTTCGTGAGCTCGTTAGCGATTTCGGCGAAGAAGACTCCAAGCTTGGGGGAGCGGCGTTCAGGGTTGGGGTGCGTCGCGTTACCCCAGCCGAGGAAGTCGCATTGGCTGGCAACGATCTTGTTGTGTTGAGAGGCCTTTAAGATCTGTTCACGGGCCTGTTCGAGTCTGCCTTGCGCGGCCAGTGTCCTTCCCAGACCGAATAGCGCCATCGCGTTCTGGGGTTCGAGCTCAATGGACTTGCGGTAGGCGCTCGCGGCCTTGTCATGTTCGCCGAGGGTATGAAAAACCATACCTAGGTCGAAGTGTATCTGCGCGTTCTGCGGCTGTTGTTCTAAGGCCTTACGAAGGAGCGGAACGGCTTGTTCTGCCTGGTCTTGCGACCGCAACGCCATGGCTAGATTTCGTAGCGCCGGAATGCTTTCGGGCTGGATAGCCAATGCCTGTCGAAAGGATTGAATAGCCTCCTCACCTTGCTTGAGTGCGAGTAAGCTCTTGCCGAGCTGAATACGAATGTCGGCGATTTTGCTATCCGAGCGATGAAACTCCTGCGAGGTGTCGTCTTCAGCGCTCGACACGAGCGCCAGGTACTTGGTCAAGTGAGCAACGGCATCGGCATGCCGCCCTTGGGCTCGAAACGTCATCCCCAGTGTGGAATGGGCGTCTGGGACATTGGGTCGACTGGCGAGCACCTCAAGGCACTTTAGTCGTGCATCCTCATAGTCTTCCTGGCCAAATGCTCCTTGGGCGGCGGAAATCAAGGAGTGATACCGAACAAACGTTTTTGGGTCTTCGGCGCCAGGTTTGCCGTCAAAGGAGTCTGCGGCCGCCACGTCGGCACCGCCAATATAGCCCAGCGACTGCAGTTTCTCGGCATCAGTGTCCTCGGAGCTTTCGACATGTTGTCGCCGGCGATCAAACATGTCGCGCAGGCGGCGTTCCATACGCGCTACGATCTCGGGATGATCGTCGAGGACGTTCTTTGTCTCCGCCGCGTCGTCCTTGAGATTGTAAAGCTCGGGATTGGTGTTGTGGAGATATTTCCAGTCACCATGCGTAAGTGCGCGAATCGCGCTACATCCATACCGAGTCGGGAATGTCGATTCGCAGTATAGATAACGATTGTCTCCCGGCGTCTGAGGAGACGCGAGGAGTGACGACAGCGAGGTCCCTTCGATTCCTTCCGGTTGAGGTACCCCCAGGAGATCGAGAATTGTCGGCGCGATATCGATCACGCTTACCGGCGTCGAAATCTCGGTCACAGTGTTGGAGCTGTCAGGACTTTGCGAGCCCAACGGGGGGACACGCACGACGAGCGGAACACCGATGGTCGTCTGATACGCAAAGAAGCTATGAGTGTACTCGTTGTGTTCTCCAAAACTCTCGGCGTGGTCCGAGGTGATGATGATGAGCGTGTCGTCGTAAATGCCAAGCGATTTTAACTTCTTGATCACCTGTCCGATGCAGGCGTCGGTAAAGGCGACCTCACCCGTGTAAGGGTCCGAGAGGAAGCGAGACTTAAAAGGTTCTGGTGGCA
>CAYTDU010000549.1:0-4216 GCA_964436395.1 uncultured Gemmatimonadaceae bacterium
CGCTAAGACGTATCCCGTCACTCACCGTCCGAGTCCCGACTCTCAACCGCCCTCCATCCGGCATCGCTTGTATCGCGTTGACCACGAGGTTGACGAGGACCTGGTTCATCTGACCTGCGTCCATCGTAACAACGGGAAGGTCTTCAGCCAGATCCAGCACAAGCGCGATGCCCGCCTTGACACATCGTGCCTCAAAGTAATACAGACCTTCCTCGACGAGGTCGTTCAAATTTACTGGTGCCTTTTTCGGAGGAAGTTGACGCGAGAAAGTCATGAGCTTCCTAATGATTTCTCGCGCGTGGAGAGATGCGGTTTCGATGCTCTGCAGGTCTTTCCCCACCTGCTTCTGCAGGTTCGGCGTCTTCTTTGCCAACTGTGCGAACCCCAAAATATTGGCCAGGGGCTCGTTTAGTTCGTGGGCTACGCCTGCTGCCAGTTGCCCGATCGTCGCGAGGCGGTCTGCATGCCTGAGTTGATCATGGAGTGATGCTTTTTCCACTTCGCCACTGGTACGTTGGTAGAAGATGGCCACTTCACGCGCCACGTTATCGATTAGGCTGCGCTCCTCGGCCAGAAAGGGCCCTTCGTCCAACGTCAGCCTCCTCTCGAGATAGACAACCTCTACGAAGCCAATTTTCCGTTTCTCTACGAGGATTTCCGACACTTGCCGAAAGGGAGTCTCCCGAAACCCCTCAGTTGCGTAGGTCCGACCGTCGACGACGATTCGTGCGCAGGTGATATCCGGATAGAGCCACGCTGGTGGAAGTAGGTCTGTCACGCCTTGGAGCACCTCATCAACGGATGCTCCGCGTTGCGCAATGACGCGGGCGATTCCATACAAGCAGGTGAGTTCCTTGACTCTTTCCCTGAGTTCGATCTGGGCGTACTGGTGGGCCAGCGCCACTCCGAGGACATCCGAAACATCTTCGAAGAAGCTCAGATCGTTGACCCCGAAGAACCCTTCACTGGCACTTTTGAGCTGTAACAGCCCGATGCACCCCTCCTCGATACTGATGGGAAACAAGGCAAGGCTCTTGAATGCATAGGGAGGATGCGGGAGGTCGACGTTGGAAGTTGGGAGTCGGTATCCTTCGGAAACCAGAGTCTTGGAAACATCATTTGTCCAATAGCTACCTCTCTCGGTCAAATGAGGCTGCAGCATGTTGGAGCGTCCTCTGATTACGTCACAGCAGAGCCTCTCCATGCTCGACTCGTATTCACCAGGAGAAGATGTGTGCACCTCACCCAAAGGACAGGGCATGAGTCTGAACCAGAATGGCATCTTGGCAGTCGCGAGGAATGAGCACCGAAAGTGCTTTTGTTGACCCTCTCTTACCCACAGCTCAATGGCATCGGCACCAGAGGATTCCATGAGTTTCTCCGACACCATTGCGAGGAAGTCCTTGATCGGGAGTCCTCGCGTGGCGTACCTCAGCAGCGCATGGGAAAGGTGGCGATAACGCTCAAGCATCGATCAGCCGAGCAACACAAAGGGTTTATTTACTTCACACATGAACCACGCAACTTTTCCTTCAAGAGGTACCAACATTTCGTCGCCTTTCGGTCGTCGTTGTTTGGGAATTTAGACACTTTCGATCCGGTGGTGCAGCATGACCTTGGTGAAAGGCCAGCGGCACATTGACCGACGGGCTTTGCAGCAGTCCGGTGCATCGGTCATGGATCTTCGATCACCGAGGTGATCGCAGCCCTTGTACGGGGGAACCACTATTCGAATCGTGGGATTTCCTAGGTATCAGGGAGTGTTGCTCACATCCAGAATTATATGCGATGTTGTGACTTCCCCCGGGACTTGTTTGCGACAATGCCGTCCGAAAGGATCAACGCAAAAATGCACAGAATTCTCGTCACAGGTGCACTGGGTCAGATTGGTTCGGAACTCGTTCCAGCTCTGCGAGGGCGCTTCGGGGCTGATAATGTGGTGGCCTCGGACATCCGTGTGCCGCCGAAGCAGGTCGCCAGCAATGGGCCTTTCGAGTATCTGGACTGTACGGAACCACGGCACCTTCAGGAGACGGTCCGGAAGTATGGCGTACATACGATTTATCATCTGGCCTCCATTCTCTCGGCGGTAGCCGAGGAAAAGCCACACGTCGCTTGGAAACTCAACATGGGAGGCCTATACAACATCCTGGAAGTTGCCCGTGAGTCCGACTGCAGCGTGTTCCACCCCAGCTCCATTGGCGCCTTTGGACCGAACACGCCACACCAAGACACGCCACAGGACACGATACAGCGTCCTACCACGATGTATGGAGTCGCAAAGGTGGCCGGCGAGCTATTGTGCGACTATTACCATACACGCTTTGGCGTTGACACTCGCGGCGTGCGGTACCCCGGTCTGATCTCACACGTAGCTCCTCCGGGAGGTGGCACGACGGACTACTCGGTCGACATCTTCTATGAGGCGATCAAGAACCGCTCCTACAGATGCTTCCTATCCGCGGACACAAGGCTGGACATGATGTACATGCCCGATGGGATCAATGCGGCGATCACGCTGATGGAGGCAGACCCAGCCCGGCTCAGACATCGGAACGCATTCAACCTCACAGCCATCAACATTACTCCAGCAGAACTCGCGGCGGAGATCCAGACACATATTCCAGAGTTTGTAATCCGGTACGAGGTGGACCATGTTCGGCAGGGTATCGCCGATTCCTGGCCCGATTCTATCGACGACAGTGCAGCCCGGGAAGAGTGGGGGTGGACTCCGGAGTACGATTTACACACCATGACAGCAGACATGTTGGAAAAGCTGAGCGCGAAGCTCGGTGGTTGAGCCCCTGAAAGGTGGTGATAGGATGGCCGGGCGATCGGAGCGTTCCCACAATGGAATGCTCTCGGCCTCACATGGTTTACCGAAAAGTCGGTAGCGTAGGGGTGATTCTGCGGAGAGGACTGTAACCAACTACAATATCATGAAGAAATGTGCTTGATTGTACGGCATGGAGGCCTGCTCAGGGCCTCTATTTTTACTAATACACAACCACTTCTTAACGGAGCTGTACGATGCATGAAGCGGTGGAACAACTGTGGCCCGAGCTGGAGTGGATCGAGAACCGTGACCTCCGAGAGCAGGTCACGCGAACCTGGATCCGAGCGTTGGAACTGAGCCCGCTGGATCCGGATGACCTGAATCAGATTCCGTTCACCCTGGTGGTGCCCAACTGCCCCGCCACATTCATGGAGCACAAGAGGTGTGTGGTCCACATCGCTAAACCTGCCGCGGAGGCGATGCAAAAGTTTTTGGGCAAGGCACTCGAGATAGACCTGGACACTGTGATCGCGGGCGCAATTCTGGCCGATGTCGGTAAACTGCTGGAGTACGAGAAGGTCGACGGTGAGGTCCGGCAGAGCGATCGCGGCAAGAGCCTGAGACACCCATTCACCGGTGTAGCATTGGCTCTCGAGTGTGGGGTGCCGGACGAAGTGTGCCACATCATTGCCGCTCACGCGGCCGAGGGCGATCTGATCAAGAGAACGACCGAGGCCTACATAGTCCACCACGCCGATTTCATGAGTTTCCTGCCGTTCAAGAACCTAGCCTAATACCGCGACCGGATACGAGTCGCGGATGTTTGGAGAATACTGAATGACCGATACGATCACTGCAACGATGGCCCGCTGGACCGCTGGGCTCAGTTTCGAAGATATTGGCGATGCCGCGGTGCGGGAGGCGCGTCGCTATCTACTCGACTCTCTTGGATGCGCCTTCGGCGGCTACCGGCAAGAGGATGCACGGATTGCGCTCGCGGTGCTGGACGAGACCGGTGGCCAGGGACGAGCAACAGTGCTGGGTAGCGGCAAGAAAACCGATCCAATCTCAGCGTCTCTTGCCAACGCCCTAATGGTCCGCGTGATGGATTACAACGACATCTATTGGAAACAGGACCCGTCGCATCCTTCCGACATTATTCCGGCAGCCATGGCCTGCGGTGAGCGGGCCGGTGGAAGCGGAAGAGATCTCATCGTCGGTATCGTGCTGGGCCACGAGTTCGAGATGCGCCTTTGTGAGGCCGCCTTCCCCGGCATAAGAGAGCGCGGTTGGCATCATGCCACGCTCACGGCGTTTGTCTCACCCATCGTGGCTGGAAGGATGCTCGGCCTCTCATGGGAACAGATCCAACACGCCATCGGCATCTCGGCGTCACGCCACTGTACGCTAGGGGCCGTGACTGCAGGGAAACTCACCATG
>CAYTDU010000550.1:0-4215 GCA_964436395.1 uncultured Gemmatimonadaceae bacterium
ACACGTCGGGTACAACTGGCACACCCAAAGGAGTAATGACCACTCACCGGAATATCACCTCCAACGTCACATCGGCTCTAAGCGTGCTCGACATCGGCCCTGAAGACAGTGTCCTCTCCCTGTTGCCGTTGTCGCACACCTTCGAGCGCACAGCGGGCCATTATGTGATGCTCCACTGTGGAGCGACCATCAGCTATGCGGAAAGCATCGACAAGGTGCCGGCCAACCTCTTGGAGGTCCGGCCAACAGTAGTGTTGTCGGTGCCAAGGCTCTTTGAAAAGATCTACGCCAGGGTGCTGGAAAACGCCACGTCGGGAAGTGGCCTCAAACGCCGCATCTTTTTCTGGTCACGCAATACGGCCGAAGCTTGGGCCGACCTAGCTCTCGAGGCGAAACCCATACCTCGTGGTTTGCGCATCAAGAAGAAGTTTTCGGAAAGACTCGTCTTCTCGAAACTCAAGGCACGCACCGGTGGGAGGATCCGCTTCTTCGTATCGGGTGGAGCACCTCTCTACCCGGAAATAGCTCGATTCTTTTATGCCGCTGGGATTCCGATCCTCGAAGGATACGGAATCACAGAGACATCTCCGGTGATTGCGGTAAATCCCCTCGATGCCCCGCATATCGGAACAGTTGGTCCCGTGATACCGGGGGTTGAGGTGAAGATCGCGTCGGACGGTGAGATTCTCGCGCGCGGTCCGAACGTCATGGCCGGTTATTACAACAAGCCAGAAGCTACCAGCGAGGCTATAGACGAAGACGGGTGGTTCCATACCGGTGACATTGGCGAGTTCGACTCTGACAGCTACCTGAAGATCACTGATCGCAAGAAGGACATAATCGTCACCGCCGGTGGTAAGAATATCGCCCCGCAACCGATAGAGAACGCGGTCAAGGCGAACGGCTTTGTCCTGAATGCCGTGATGGTCGGCGACAAGAGAAAACTCCCACTAATCCTCGTAGTACCGAACGTGGACGCACTAGAACATTGGGCTGCGGAACAGGGGATCTTGGCTAATCCCGGTGAGTTCCTCCAACATCCCGAGGTTGTTGGGAAGATTGAAGCAGAGGTGTCGCACTGTTTTGTAGAACTGGCTAGTTACGAGATTCCAAAGAAAGTACTGATAATTGAAAAGGACTTCTCGATCGAAGCCGGCGAACTGACACCGACGTTAAAGGTCAGACGCCAGGTCGTGGAGGACAGGTACAAAGACCAGATTGAGGCAATGTACCTGGATTAGAGCTACTATCCGACTTCTTCTCACCTACCCACATGCCCTTTCCCACAACGAGCTGTCGCACCCCAGCCGCAGACAGTTCGTCAACCACGGCAACGAGGCGCCCGTCCGGCAAGAGCACCCTTCCTGCATCATCCATCCAACGGTTGCGAACATATTCCCGCCCCATCAAGACTGCCCGAACCGAGTCGTCTTTGAGCGGCATTGTGTGTGGCGAACGTAACAAGCTCAGGCTCTCACTCTCTCGCAATTCCGGTGGTGGATTGAGCCCGACGAAGTGGACACCTGACGTGTTCGCCGCGAGTTGTTCACCAAGCCGAGCACCGGACCCGACCAACACCACATAACCACCCGGGCTGCCGATATTCAGTAGCGCTTGCACGTCGTCGGCGCTTGGCATTTCCTCTACCGTCAGATCGTCCGATCGACTGCCCAGGCCCAACAGCGGGTCCTCACCAAACCCGACTATCCCTTCAGCGATCTCGTGTTCTGCTTTGCACACAGGGCACCCAACCACCCCACTGACCACTCTCCTGCCGTCCATCTCGTGCGGAGCAAGTACGCAAGGCATCGACTCGTGCTTCTCCGGACAACGTAATAGTTCAGCTAGTTCGATGAACATATTGCCTTGCCTTTTCCGGCCGACTCAGTCAGCCCAGCTGCCCCCATGAACGAGTCTTAGAAACTCATCCTTTGTCTCTCCTGCGAGGAAGCAGCCCCGCAATGCACTAGTCACCGTCTTGGAATGCTGCTTCTCGACTCCGCGCATCATCATGCAGAGGTGACTAGCCTCCATTACCACTCCGACTCCGCGCGGCTCAAGGACTCGCATGAGTGCATCAGCGACTTCGTCTGTAAGGCGTTCTTGTATCTGCAAGCGATGGGCGAACACGTCAACAATTCTGGGAATCTTGGACAGACCTATGATCTTGCCTTTGGGAATGTACGCGATATGCGCCTTTCCAAAGAAAGGCAGCATGTGGTGCTCGCACAGCGAATACACCTCGATATCACGCACGAGAATCATATTGTCATGCGATTCCTCGAAAACGGCTCCGTTGACAACCTCATCAACGCATTTTCGGTACCCACGTGTCAGCCGCTCGATGGCCAACTGAACGCGTGCCGGCGTTTTCAGCAGCCCTTCTCGTTCAGGATCTTCGCCTACGTGCACCAGCAGACCGCGCACGTATTCCTGGAAGGGGAAATCCTCGTCTGCGCGTTTTAGTGCGCGAATATGTCCGGCATCAATCGCCTTGTTCTGGGCTTCTTGTGTATGGCGTGAAGGTGCTACCATAATGTCTCCGAATAGAAAAAACGTCCTTCGGCCGTGGCGTTAGCTAGTATTCCGGCGCCAATGAGAAACGCTATTCTCACCAATGAAGCCCGTCAACCCACGAACCACGCCGTAATGCAAATGCGCGCTCGAGAGCGCGCATGGAATTGCCAGAACGGAGCGACGAGTTTTATTGAAGCCCGATTCAGTAAGGACCGTGGCCTAGCCACAAATTCTGTCGTCCCCACTGGTGGGCATGACATCGAAAGCAGCAAGTGGTCACGTTATCGAGCTTGTTGGCTCAATAAATGTCTCCTCGCCCCGCATTTATATTGCTAATCTACTGGACGGTCCGATAGGCCGTCAAGGAACCAAAGTCAGCGAGAGGATGGAAATGAACCTACCAGCAATAGCCGCGATCCTCTGCCTGCTAGTCTGGATCGCGCTTACATTCGTGATAGCAATCCCTAGCGGGTGGGTGCACATCCCGTTGATCCTGGGAGTGCTCTTGATAGTGAAGGCAATTGTGAGCGGCGGTCGGAGTAGTCAGATTTCCCAATTGGAGAACAAAAATTCGCCGTTTGGCACCTGAGCTTCTGGGTATCCTCGGAGTGTCATCCTCAAATCCGTCCAACGGATGGAATACCCAAGATCCAACAGCTTGCCAAAAGCATCCGAGTACGCAGTTTGGCAGCGAATAGCCACCCGCGGTATGCCCAAGTCGACAGCACATTGTTCGGTTCCCACGACTAGCTGTTCGAATGTCGCGATCGAATCGGCGAAGATCTTCAATAAGCGAATTTCGTCGCCGGCACCGTCGCCAGTGAGCGGCACCGAATGCCACAGGGCGAACCCTCTGACCTGCCCGCCTCTTTCGACAACGACGGTGTCACCTATGTCGAGTTCGTAGGTGAGCGCGAGCTCTCTGGTGAAGTCGTAGTGCGGAATTGATCTGTTCAGTCGTATGCTGCACTGCTCCATTGCAGCCTCTCGTTGCGAATACGAGAGGTCTCCTAAGCACACCATCGATCCCGCGACATCTTTTCGTACAACATCGGTGGTCATCGTTATCGTCAGGTGCCGAGGCAGGAACCCCAGTCTACCATAGAAACCGATATTGTCGACGGTCCTAGGCATAGTCTCCAGACCGATCGTACGCACCCCTTCCGCTCTGAGCCACTCAATTGCCGCACTGACGATCTGTTTGCCGACACCTACCGATTGGCGATCCGGCCTGACCGCCAGTGGTCCCATCCAACCTTCTGCTCCTGAGTGGTGGGCCATGTTGAATGCCACCAGGTCGTCCCTCTCATCGAGCCACAGCATTGCACCGTCAGCGGCATCCTCAATTGCGTATTTCCAAACCTGTTGATTCAGTTTTGGAACTCGCACGCCGGAGAGTCCGTCCCTCCGATAACGATCAGTAAAGGATTCGGAAAAGAGCGTATTGAGAGCATCGAGATCGGAATCCGTCGGAGGCCTTGGGCCTCGTATTTTCATCGCAGCAACACTCATATTCTCTGCCCCAACAAGACTTCGTCTTCGGTCACATTCGCTGCACCATGATCCTGATCGTAGTCCACCCGAAGCACTCGATCCACACCATCAACCACCGTCTCAATGTGAGTTATCAGGACTATTTGTGGAAACCGCCCGCCCAGCTTGTGTAGCAAGTCTACCACCAAGCCTCGTCTAATCTCG
>CAYTDU010000551.1:0-4215 GCA_964436395.1 uncultured Gemmatimonadaceae bacterium
ATGTGTGGAGTGATTGGCATCTCGGGAGTCGAGAATGCGGCAGAGGCTGCGTATCTCGCGTTGTACGCCCTTCAACACCGTGGACAGGAGTCCGCCGGCATTGTAGCCATCGACGGCGACGGCACTGCTCGTGCCCACCGCGCAATGGGCCTAGTTCAAGACGTATTCAAACCCGAGATTCTGAAGAGCCTGAAGGGTGACGTGGCAATTGGACACACGCGATACTCCACTGCAGGTAGCTCGGTAGTCACGAATGCTCAACCGAGTCTGGTGCATTACAGAGAAGGTCCGTTGGCACTGGCGCACAACGGCAACTTGACTAACGCTCAACACCTCAGATACGACCTCGTACGTACCGGGTCTATCTTCCAGACCACATCGGACTCAGAGGTGCTTATCCACTTGATTGCCCGTTCAGACGCAAGCGAAGTAGAAGATCAAGTGATGGATTCTCTCAGCCGAGTTGAGGGCGCATACACATTGGTGCTCACTGTCGGAAGAACGATGTACGGAATAGTAGATCCGCGTGGCTTCCGGCCTCTGGTTCTTGCACACCTCGGCGAAGGTTGGATGCTCGCCTCGGAATCCTGTGCGCTCGATATCCTCGGTGCCACTCCCGTGCGGGAAATCCAGCCCGGCGAATGGTTGAAGATCGAGGATGGCCAGGTAGTCGACCTCCCACCGATGCCTGCTAAAGAACATAGACGCTGCGTGTTCGAGCTCATCTACTTCTCGCGACCCGACAGTACCGTTTTCGGAGAGTCTGTCGACCACGCACGCAGACGCCTAGGTAGACAATTGGCCAAGGAACATCCGGCACCATCAGCCGATTGCGTTTTCTCTGTTCCCGATTCTTCCAACGCCATGGCACTGGGATATTCTGTGGAAAGCGGCATAAAATTGGAGTACGGCTTGATTCGAAACCACTACATTGGCCGGACCTTCATCAACCCCGGTCAAGCCGCTCGGGATACGAAGGTGCGCATCAAGTACAACCCCGTACGCGAAGTAATCGAAGGCAAGAGCGTTGTCGTCGTGGACGACTCGTTAGTGAGAGGTACGACTTCGCGGAGCCTAGTAAACATGATCCGCCAGGCTGGAGCCCGAGAAGTTCACATGCGGATAGCATCACCTCCGATCACGGGTCCATGCTACTACGGAATAGACACTCCTACAAGAGCAGAACTAACAGCAGCAAATCACAGCGTCGAAGAAATACGCCGCCAACTAGGGGTAGATACTCTAGGCTATCTTTCGTTGAACGGCATGCTCGAAGCCTGTTCCCCGAGCGGAACTGGCTTCTGCCACGCATGCTTCTCTGGTCAGTACCCAACAATCAAACCCGAGCCGGTGAAGCGCGACGACAAGGAGATCTCAGACGTCCCCGTCGTCAACGCCAGTCCGGTCCAAACGGCACTATGAAAAACGTCTATTTCTTTGGAGAAGGTCACGCCGACGGCAATGCGCAGATGAAGGACATACTCGGCGGAAAAGGCGCAAACCTCGCTGAGATGACCAATCTCGGCATACCGGTACCACCAGGCTTCACGATCTCGGCAAAACTCTGCCTGCGTTATGTGGAAGAACAGAAACTGCCAGAGGAAGTACTGGATGAAATTCGTGAAACCATGAAGTCGCTGGAAAAGGCAGTCAGCCGGAAATTCGGAGACGAGAAGGATCCATTGCTGGTTTCTGTCAGGTCGGGCGCCAAGATATCGATGCCTGGCATGATGGATACCGTCCTCAATTTGGGGTTGAACAACAAGAGCGTAGAAGGCCTCGCAAAACAATCCGGCAATCCGCGATTCGCATACGACTCCTACCGTCGCTTCATCCACATGTATGGCTCAGTCGTAAAGGGAATTAGCGATGCGGCTTTCGAGCACCCACTCGACGCCCTCAAGAAGGAAAAAGGTGTCGAGCGAGACATCGACCTAGAGGCGGATGACCTGAAATCGCTCGTAGCTTCGTTCAAGCAGACGTATGAGAAGGAGACGGGGAGTCCCTTCTCCGACGATCCCTGGGAGCAGCTACTGGGAGCGGTGGAAGCTGTGTTCGGCAGTTGGAACATCAAGCGTGCAGTGGACTATCGCCGCGTTCACAAGATCCCGAACGACATGGGAACCGCGGTGAACGTTCAGGCTATGGTGTTCGGCAATATGGGCGAGGACAGCGGAACTGGAGTCGTGTTTACCCGTGACCCCGCCACTGGCGAGAACGTCCTCTACGGTGAGTTCCTGCTGAACGCTCAGGGTGAGGATGTCGTTGCAGGCATTCGCGATCCCCTACCTGTCGCAGACATGAAAGATCCTCTGCCAGACTCATTCAAGCAGCTAACGGACACCTGTAACCTGCTCGAGCACCACTTCAAGGAAATGCAGGATATCGAGTTCACCGTTGAACGCGGGACATTCTACATCCTCCAGACGCGGACTGGCAAAAGGACCGCGCGCGCGTCGCTTCGCACCTCAGTAGAGATGGCGGACGAGGGACTGATCGACAAGCGAGCCGCCGTACGCAGGGTTGAACCCGATCAGCTGGATCAACTTCTGCACCCGATGGTCGACCCGAAAGCAGATCTCAAAATCTTGACGACAGGACTGCCGGCATCCCCAGGTGCCGCCGTGGGTCAGGTGGTATTCGATGCGGACACGGCCGAAGAACGCGGCATGGCGGGCGACACGGTGATTCTCGTCAGGAAAGAGACTAGCCCTGACGACTTCCACGGAATGGTTGCGGCCCAGGCAATCCTGACGTCCCGCGGAGGAATGACGAGTCACGCAGCCGTGGTCGCGCGCGGCATGGGCAAATGCTGCGTGGCAGGCGCCAAAGAGCTGGACGTCGATGAACCCAACACCCGCTTCAGTATGGGCGATACCGTCGTCAACGAAAACGACTGGATCACCCTCGACGGCTCCACCGGCCGTGTGATACTCGGCAGAGTACCGCTCGTCGAGCCCAAGCCCACCGAGGATTTCACCAAAATCATGACGTGGGCCGATGAAATCCGGATGCTTAGGGTAAGGACGAATGCAGATACACCAGGCGACGCGGCGCGCGCCAGAGATTTCGGCGCCGAGGGCATCGGCCTTTGCCGTACCGAGCACATGTTCTTCGAGGGAGAAAGGATCGACGCCATGCGCGAGATGATCCTGGCTTCCGACGAAGCAGGCAGACGCAAGGCTCTGGCGAAGCTCCTGCCTATGCAGCGGGAGGATTTCACGGGCATCTTCAAAGCAATGGATGGATTGCCGGTAACTATCAGGCTCCTCGACCCGCCACTGCACGAGTTCCTGCCTCACGACCCTGCCGAGTTGGAGAAGTTGGCTGGTGACGTGGGCGTTGCCATCGAAGATCTCAAGAGAACGATGGATTCCCTAACCGAAGCCAATCCGATGCTCGGACACCGTGGCTGTCGCCTCGGAATCAGCCATCCCGAGATCACCGAAATGCAGAGCCGGGCGATCTTCGAAGCGGCGTGCGACGCTACGGCTGATGGTGTCGAGGTGCTTCCGGAGGTGATGGTACCTCTCGTAGGTCACGTCGAGGAACTCAAACGTCAGGGCCAGCTGGTCCGCGACACGGCCACCACGGTGTTCGCCGAGAAAGGCACAGAAGTCGATTATCTGGTCGGCACGATGATCGAGTTGCCGAGGGCATGCGTTACTGCTGACGAGATCGCCGAGGTAGCCGAGTTCTTTTCGTTTGGAACCAACGATCTCACGCAGACCGTGTTCGGACTGTCTCGTGATGATGCTGGGCGCTTCCTGCCCCACTATGTGGAGTCGGGGATCCTCAAGTCAGACCCGTTCCAATCGCTCGACCAGGAAGGTGTCGGCAAGCTCGTGGACACGGCTGTGAGGCTTGGGCGCGAGACCAAACCCGACCTCAAACTCGGCATCTGCGGGGAGCACGGTGGCGACCCAGCGTCGATCCACTTTTTCCACAACGTGGGTTTGGCGTATGTATCCTGCTCGCCATTCAGAGTACCCATCGCGAGGCTGGCGGCAGCGCACGCCACGATCGACGACCAGAAGTAACCAACCGCGTTTGTGGAAAACTGCCGCGACAGTCCGTGGCATTCGACCTAACGGTCCACATAGATGTGGATTGTTAGGTCGATCCGCTAAAACACTATAGGCAAAGCACTTAGACCACTTTCGCCAACATTGCCTTAAAGTTGATGTTGTTGGTTATCTAGTCCAAAGTTCCCTT
>CAYTDU010000552.1:0-4196 GCA_964436395.1 uncultured Gemmatimonadaceae bacterium
GAGACACACGGTTTTCCAAGGACAAAACCCCATACAAAACGTGGGCTGCAGTGCAGTTCCGTCACGATTCGGGCAAGGACGTTCATGCTCCGGGATTCTATCTTCATCTCGAACCCGGCAACGTGTTTGGAGGCGTGGGCATCTGGCACGCCGATTCCACCGCGCTGACTAAGATACGTGAAGCGATCGATAGCAACCGAGCCGAGTGGAAGAGGGTAGTGTCCGGAAAGACGTTCAAGTCCACCTACGAACTGGCAGGTGAGTCTCTCAAGCGGGCACCAAAAGGATACGATCCGGATCATCCACTCATCAACGACCTGAAACGGAAAGATTTTGTCGCCATCACGCCGTTTGACGTACAAGAAATCCTGCTGTCGGACTTCTTGGATCGTTACTCGAATACTGTGCGTGCCGCTGCGCCGTTCATGAGGTTCTTGACCAAAGCGGTGGGGTGTGATTGGTGATCTGAGATCTGAGAGTTGTGATTTGTGATCTCAATGTAGCCAGATAGTGCCGGGAAATTTGGTCACGCGGTGGGGGTCTCCTTATCGGTAGGTTGTGTCACAGGAGGGAGCTTCGCGCTGCCGCGTTCGCGGACGTAGCTGACCAGGCGGTCCATCAAGCCAGATATCAGGTCGAACCTCTTTGCCATCCATCGTTGGTGCGATCGACGGGCGAGCCAATACGATGTTGTGAAGAATGTGCCGGAGGCGCCGAGCGCTCCCACAACTGTCGTGAGCGTTGGGAGCCCGAAGCCTTCGGCGAGTATAGCACCCGTCACCCCGATCAGGACAAGACTCACCGCCGACACCGGTATCATCACGATTCCACTTGTAACACTGTCATCGTCATTGATCCGTATCCGTGTCCTTCCAGCACCGGGGCTGATCAGGATCTGAGCCTTTCTTCCGGTACCCTGCGTCGGCGAGCTCCATGACAGCGCGTTTCCCAACGTCTCATTGATATCCCCGATCTCTCCTAACGTGACTCTTATCTCTTCGAGTAACTGGGCATAGTCCACCTCGGATATCTCAGTACCCACGAAACTCTCCAACTCCAATGCTGGCGAGATGCCGAATATTCCCCCGCGGACGAGACCACCTGTCACGGTGTTGAGGGCGTCGACGGCTTCGTCCACCTGCTCCGGAGGAATGCCTACTTCCGCCGCCGCCTGTTGAATTCCCCCCAGAGAATAGCCATCACTTTCGGTTGGTTTTGCTGCTTGTAGCTCTGCGGCCTTGGCAACGATTTGCTTCGCCTGTTCGTCGTCGAAGCGCGGTCCTCTGACAAGGCTGAGTTCCAAGTCTGCAACGAACCTTCCGGGTGTCGGATAGCGGCCGTTTGGTCGCAGTGCCATCGCCTGCACGAGGATTTGCTCCAAAGATCCAGGTAATAGGTCCAAACGCTCGCGGTGATCAGGAGGAGCATCAACGAAGCGCCGCATTCTCAGGGTTTCATCCGGGACCCACATGCCCGGTATGTCTCCCACCAGGCACTCATAGACTACGCAAGCAAGGCTGTAGACGTCTGACCGGGCGTCGAGATCCGTCTGACCGGCAGCCTGCTCGGGGCTCATGTAACCCGGAGTACCTAGAGGAAACCCTGACCGGGTGAGGTTTCCTGTTCCGGCCGTCATTATCGCCTTTGCAATGCCGAAGTCGGCCACGACCGCATGGCCCTCTGAGAACAGGACATTCTCGGGCTTGATGTCGCGATGTACCACGCCTTGCCGATGAGCGTAATCGAGTGCATCGGCAACCTCTTTGGTAACGACGACAGATGTTTCCGGATTCAATCGCTTCTCACGGTTCAGCCAGTCTCGTAGCGACTCTCCCGAGACGAACGGCATCACATAATAGAGAAACTCACCGGACTGCCCGGAATCGATGAGCATCAAGATGTGTGGGTGGTTTAGTGAAGCGGCAATCTCGATTTCCTGAAGGAACCTATCCGCACCGATCGATGCTGCGATATCGGGACGTAACACCTTCACGGCAACCTTACGTTTGTGTTTTGTATCCTGCGCCAGGTAGACCGTAGCCATACCACCGCGCCCGATAGCCCGTTCGAGCAAATAGTGGTCCGGCAGCGCTGACTGTAAGCCGGCAGAGATGTCGCTCATCGAAATAACGTACAGCGACTAGAGTGCTTTCAAAACCTCCAACGCTCGCTCGACGCGCCCGAATGGAGCGGCCACTTGGACACCGTTGATAGACGCCTTGAAGTGTTCGAGCGTCTCCCTAGCTATTGAGATTCCCTCGGCTAGCGCCGCTTCCTTCCCCTTCTCTTGCGCGGCTCGCATTCGGCTCATCACTTCGTCCGGAATACTGACTCCGGGCACTTCGTTGGCGAGGAACTCCGCGTTCCTGAGCGACACTAGCGGCCAAACGCCCATCACGATGGGCGTCCTCAGACTCTCAACGTCGTGCAGAAAGTCCTCGAACCGAGTCGCGTCGAACACGGGTTGTGTTATCGCGAAGTCAGCTCCCGCATCCACCTTCCACGCGAACCTAGAGATCTCTCGATCGTAGACCACCGCAACCGGGTTCACTCCCACCCCGATGACGAATCGGGTTGGATCGCCGATCGGGTTTTGCCCTAAATCCATGCCATGATTGAGCCGGTAGGCGAGATTCGTGAGTCCAATCGCATCGATGTCAAAAACGGCCGTGGCGTCGGGGTACGGCCCCATCTTGGGCGGATCACCCGTGACAATCAGGACGTTCCGCAAGCCGGCCGCAGACGCCCCAAGAAGATCGCTCATCATGCCCAGCAGGTTTCGATCGCGACAACAGTAGTGCATCACCGTTTCTAGACCGACCTCCCGCTCGATCATAATGCACGACGGCAGCGTCCCCATGCGGCTTTGGGCTCGCGGTCCGTCGGGCACGTTGACGGCATCCACGCCGGCATCCTTGATCATCCTGCACTGGTCCAACATGGATGAAGCGACTGCTCCTTTGGGCGGCACGATCTCGACGCTCGAGACGAATTCGCCGGAGGCCACTTTGGCCCCCCAGCTAGACCTCTCGTTGAGCGGAATCGCTTCACATTCTGCGAATGACTGAATGTCCGCTGTGCTGATGTGAGCAACATCGTGGCGAACTTGCGTGCTGGTGACGTAGTTGCAGACCTCACGGATGTGTTCGGGCGTAGTACCGCAACAGCCTCCCACGAACTTCGCACCCTTCTCGATCATGAACTTCGCGTAGGTTGCGACGTACTCGGGACTCGCCATGTAGATCTTTCTATCGCCCACATCTCTCGGGATTCCCGCATTGGGTTGGCCGGAAACGGGTTTGTCGGTGTGTTTGGCAAGCACCTCGACTGCCTCGAGAACTACTGAAGGTCCCACCGAGCAGTTCACACCAACTACATCCGCACCCCACTCTGTAAGTCGTTTAGCGATGGTTGGAACATCGGTACCGAACCCGGTCTTCTGATCGACACCGATGGTCATCTGCGCAATGAGTGGAAGCTCACTGACCTCACGTACCGCAGCCATCGCCTCATGTATTTCCGAGAGATCGTTGAAGGTCTCGATGATGAAACCGTCGACACCGCCGTCGAGTAGCGCGAGTGCCTGGCGCCTGAAAAACTCTCGTACTTCTTCCTTACTCGTTGGCCCAAACGGCTCAATTCGTATACCGAGGGGTCCGATCGCTCCAGCCACCAGCGCGGTTTCACCGGCGACTTCCTTTGCTATTCGCGCAGCGGATACATTGATCTCTTCTGTCTGTGACGCGAGGCCGAAACCTTCGAGTTTTACGGGGTTGGCACCAAACGTATTTGTCTCTAGAATCTCAGCCCCCGCCCTGAGGTATTCCTCGTGCACCTCATGAATCAGTTGAGGCTGTTTGATATTCAGTTCGTCGTAACAGACGTTCACGAACACGCCTTTCGCATACAACACAGTTCCCATCGCCCCGTCGAAGACGTGCACCTTGCCGTCGGAGATACAGTCCTGAAGTGTCTTGCCCATCGTTGCCTCCGCAACAAAAAAACCTCGTCGCTAAGCACGCCGAGGCGGGTTTTTAGCGACTTTTTTAACGTGGCTGCAATATCCGCAAATCACCACGATCCGTTGTTCTCGTTAAACCTAGACCCAAACTGATGATGCCGAAAGAGGTTCATGGCACACGCCGGGGTTGGAACACCAGCACCAAATGGTTCGTATTCTGCCAAAGAGGGCAATA
>CAYTDU010000553.1:0-4192 GCA_964436395.1 uncultured Gemmatimonadaceae bacterium
GCCACATTCGGTAGAGGGAGCGTTAGTGCGGGCGTTGGCAATCGATCCGGATGAGCGCTACTCAACGCCGGATCATCTGGTGCGCTTCCTAACCTCGACAGAAGTAAGAAAACGTCGGTACGGGCAGAGCGAGGCAGATGAGATCATCCGTCGTGCTGCGTCTTTGGAAGCTCAGGAGGAAACACCAGCACAGAATTATTCTCTTACTGGCGTCAAGGAGTTGGCCGCGGAAGTGGACATACCGACCCGCCACGTCCGTGCGGCAGCGGACGAAATCGACCATCCGGTGCCACGGGTTCCTCGCCTCTTGGGCATACCCGCGGGAACGAGTTTGACACGGCGAGTAAACGGGGAAGTCCCCGAGTCAGAGTACCCAATACTGTTGGAGATGATTCAGGAGACGTTGGGGGAAGCAGGTCGAATCGAGGCCACGTTGGGAAAGACGTTTGCGTGGAGCACGGAAGGGACCGGAGACAAGACCCAGGTCACGCGTATCCAGGTCAACCCCCGCGGCGGCAGCACGAAAATCACGATCGGAGAAGACCGCACCGGGCTGATTGCGGTGACGTTTGGGGTGGGCTCTGTGGTGGTCGCCGCACTGGCGATACCTGCATTTGAATCAGGAATGACGGAGCTGTTCCCGGGAATCGGCGTGCTCGTAGTCGCTGGCATAGCGTTCATTCGAAAGCAGTTCGTCTCGCGACGCACGTTGCTGACCAACCTCATGGATCGATTGACTCTGCACGTGAGGGGGACCGCCAAGAGGGGGGAGGGGAAATAGCCCCTCTATCCGACATGAGCATCGTTACCCCTTGTTGGTAGAGAGTAGTGGGCTGTGAGTAGGCCTCACCACCTAATCACTACTCACCACCTACTCATACCGCAGTGCCACCCCCGGATCGACCCGTACCGCACGCAGCGCAGGCACCATACACGCCATGATTCCCACTATCACAATCAGAACCGCTACCGCAACAAAGACCGCTGGATCTCTCGGTTCGACTTCGAACATGGCGACTGCCACAACTCTCGAGACGGCGAACGCGAGAGCGGTCCCGATGGCGAGCCCGATAACGAGCTGCACGGCACCCTCGCGGACCACCAGCTGAATGACGTCGCGTGCTTTGGCGCCAAGCGCCATTCGGAGCCCCATCTCCTGGAACCTCCGACTGACTGAAAATGCGAGGACGCCGTAAAGACCCACCGAAGCGAGGAACAACGCGGCGACACCGAAGATGATGAATAGCGAACCAAAGAAACCGTACATCCATGTCGCTTGATGTATGACCTCGTCCATGTCTCGCACCCAATAGATAGGTAGGTCCGGATCTACAGCCTGCACCGCGGCCCGCACATCTCGTGCGATGCCCAGTGGCGGGCCTCCGGCGACCTGAACTGCAATGCTCATGAAACTGCGGTCGCGTTGCGCGAGCGGGACGTAATAGCCTGACGGGTCCGGGCGTTCGGGGTTGAATCCTTGCATCTGCATGTTGGGCACTATCCCAACGATCGTCTTCCACTCTTCGTCACTCTCAGATGTTCCCTCACGGAACCTTTGACCTATCGGGTTTTCGTCTGGGAAGAATCTCTCGGCGAACCCCTGGTTGACGATTGCCACGCTCGCTGCGTCGGCATCATCCGAGAGGCTGAAGTCTCGTCCCCTCAGCACAGCGTTGCCAAATGTCGAAAAGAAGTCCGGCGAGACGGCTGCAGAGTTAGCTATGGGATAGTCCTGGTCTTCCTGGTATTCCCCGCCTTCGATGGCAATCCGGTAGCGGCTGCAACAGGTAGTCGGCAGCATATCGGTGAGAGCCACCGACCGCGTTCCAGGTACCGTTTCGAGCCGCTCCTTTAGATCGCGAAAGAACCGCAGACGGTCTTCGGCTGTCGGATACTCAGTAGCAAACAGGCCAACGCGGGCGGAGAAGATCTGTTCGGTGTCAAATTGGAAGTCGTAGTTGTTGAGTTTTGTAATGCTCTTGGCCATCAATCCGGCGCCAACCAGCAAAGCGCACGAAAGGGAGACTTCTCCGACAATCAGCACCTTGCTGAATCTGCTGGCACGGAAGCTGGAAGATCCGCGGTTCTCGTCCTTCAATATCGAGTTTACGTCGGTCCGTGCGGTCTGGATCGCCGGCGCTGCTCCTGCCGCGATGGCAGTGAGGGCCGTAACGGCAACTACGAACCCGAGAATCGGTATGTCGACGGCCATCACCATGAAGTAGGGTCTCCCCACCCCAACGGTCGCCCTGTCGATGATCTCCACTGCCACGAATGCGATGAGGATACCAAGGCCGGCCCCGACCACTGAGAGTACCGCCGATTCCGACAGCATTGGCAACGCCACCCGCCACTTACTTGCTCCCAGTGCCGAGCGGACGGCGGCTTCTTTCGTTCGAAGTGCGGCTCGGGCCAGCAAGAGGTTGGCGACGTTGGCGCACGCGATGAGCAACACGAAGATCGTGGCTATCTGCATCGCTACGAGCACCGGCTTCGCTTCGGGCCCGATGCTGACGTCGATGAAGTTCCCTAGAACGACTCCGATTCCTTCATTTGATTCGGGGTATTGAGTGGCGAGGTGCTGAGCAACCAACGACATGTCGAGTGTCGCCTGTTCTACTGAGACACCGTCCTTCAAGCGTCCAAATGCCGTCAGATAAGGTCCGTTGCCGCGTATCGGATTATCACGACGTACATCCCGCCGCGGGATCCAGATATCCTCTTGCTGTGGGAATCTGAAATTCTCGGGCATAACACCGAGGATTGTCGCCTGCTCGCCATTCACCCTAATGAGTGTGCCGACCACATCTGGATCGGCGCCATAACGGTTCACCCACACGTCATACCCGATGAGTGCCGTCATCGGAGCGTCAGGACCGTCGTCACCTTCCCTAAAGCCGGTACCGATGATTGGCGGCTTACGGAGTACGTCGAAGATGTTAGCAGTAACGAATGCGCCGTCATAGCGGACCGGGTCGTCACCAGCCCCGCTCACGTTCATCGTGCCAGTGGAATAACCCGCGATCGCCTCGAAGGACTGTTGCTGCTCACGCCAATCGTAGAAGTCGTGTTGATGAACACCCATCCTGTCGATGTTCTCGGAGGGGTTCGTACGGTGGATCAGTGCGAGACGATGCGCGTCTGGTACACCGATACCTCTGAGGTACACGCCGTAAATCATGCTGAAATTCGTGGCACAAAGGCCGATGCCTAGGCCGAACGCAACAACTGCAATTACGGACGATGCGGGCTTCTTCGCGAGGGCGCGCAACCCGAGTTTGAAATCTTTGAGAAACGCTTCCATTGGGGCCTCTGGGGAAGTACTAGTGCTCCCTTACGGCCCGCAGGAAACCCTCGTTTCAGCCTGTTCGAATTGAAACGAGCTTATTGAGACGGTAGCTACTCAACTCCCAGTGCCTCGATCGCATTGAGTTTGGCTGCCCTCCACGAAGGCAGCGCCGCGGCTAGCACCGCCACGAAGAGCACAATAGCAACGACCGCTGAGAACGTGGGTATGTCTAGCGGCGGTACTCCGAAGAGCAGCGCCTCCAAAACTCGTGCTGCTGCCGCTGAGAAAGCGATCCCGATGACAATTCCGATGCCGGCAGTTGCAATACCCTGTCCAGCAATATGCCTTAGGATCTGGTTGGGTCGAGCACCCAGTGCAATACGAACGCCGATCTCTCGAATCCTGGAACCTACCATGTTCGCCAACAAGCCGTAGACTCCGATCAAGGCAAGTGTCAGCGCTACCAATCCGAAGATCGAAACGAGAGTGACGTTGAAACGGGGCTGAGCGACGGCGTTCGAGAACATGTCATCGATGGGCTGCACCCATGTCACAGCGAGTTCCGGGTCGATGTCCCAAACCGCTTGGCGCATGGCATCCGCCGTTTGTTCGGTTGGCAGCATCGTGTGAGCCACCACGAAGAAACCGTGCGCGCCGTCCAGGTCCTGCCGTTGCGTGATATATGCCTCTGGCAGCGGATCGGCGCTGAGACTCCATCTGCGCACATCTCCGACCACACCTACGATTGTGTACCACGGATCGCGGCCGAGCTGTTCCGGAGGAAGCAGGTGATCGGGAGCTGCCAGGCGGAGCCGCTTACCGATGACGGTCTCGCCCTGCAAGTGTGTGTTCGCGAACGTCTCACTGACGAGAGCCACGAACGGGCTCTCAGCATCGTCACTT
>CAYTDU010000554.1:0-4184 GCA_964436395.1 uncultured Gemmatimonadaceae bacterium
GTCCGTGCCGCGCGAAGAATTGAGTGATTCGGGAAGAACGTCAACTGCAACGAAGTAGCGAAGCAGACCTACTCGAAAAGAGAGGCGAGGTTCTGTTGATCGATGGTGGCTGCAGCCATCGCAGAGGTGAGCCTCGAGGTGATTTCCTTCCACTCTTCGTAGCAGCAGGCTGAATTGACCGGGCACGCCGCGCACTCACCACACAGCGGAAGTACCCAATGGTCGAATGCCTTGGAAGAGTCGGCCAGGTCATTCACGATCTCCGCTGACACCTCACCGCCAAAAAGCGCCTCCAACTCGTCCGCCGCCTCGGACACTCCGTGTCCGTCCGCCTTGAGGCGAAAGTAGGTGAGTGCGGCCACGAAGTAGTCGCGGTTTTTGATCGCAGATTCCGTGTCCAGGTATCGCCGCAGGGATTCAACCGCTCCTGCATGATCGCCAATGCGATGGTAGAGCAGCGTCATGAGCAAATCGACGTTACTGAATCGGCTGAAGTCGGTATCCGTTTTGAAACGGACGCACGCCCACTGTCTCACCTGATCGTATGGCTGAACGAAGAAATCTGGGAACTCGTTCCGCGCCTGTTCGACGAGATCGATACACGTGCGGATTTCCTGGTCGGAAGATTCCTTCAACGTGAGCAAACACCGACGCAACCGAGCATAGTCGTAGCGGAGTTGGTCGTGCGTGAGCTTGTGCCACTCCGACATTCCAGGCACGTAAACACGGAACGTCGGAAAACCAAGGAAGGACACATCGCGCACATACAGGTGTTTGCCATCCGCTCTCAGACGCTGTACCAGGATCTGCAACGCAGATTCGTTGCTTAGATCGCCGTCGACAAATGCGCTTTCGAATGCCGGCCTTCCCTCCGCAAACAGAATCTCGTAGGGGACGTCTCCAGTACCGAACGTCATAGTCTTGTGGTACTCGGCAATTCGGTTCTTGTCCGGTGTATCGAACGGCCCATCGATGTAGTGCGGAGCCCGGAAGTCGAGATTGTTCATCCAGGTAGACGGGGGCACATTCGATCCTATGCCCTGGAACGCCTCGGTCACACAACGCTGGAGGGCGATGTCGAAGTGCGGGTCGGCGGCGAACTTCACTCGATACGAACCGCTTTCGGCGTGGAGCAACACCATCCCGAGCACAGGGTACTGGCCGCCGAGCGTGCAGTCTTTGAGTATCACCCTGTACCCAGCCCGTCTCGCTTCTTCGACCAACACATATGAATCGTTGGCAGCTATCGCGGAATCAGGGATCGTAGGGAATCGCAACCGATTGTGGATGTAGATCTGCTTGACGACGAAATGCTCCATCATCTCACAGATGCCATGCACCAAGGCCTCCGCCGCCGTATTCCCGGCGCACATGCCGTTACTTCCGCACGACAGATGGACGAGACGCATCGGCAAGTATTCGACATCGCCGGTCTCGACACCCAGCCACGGGACCAATTCCATTCTGCTCGTAGACGCAACCGGCGATGTCTCGACCGGCGATTCAACGAGACACTCCAGAACGGAGCGTATCCTCTTCCAGACCTCCGCGAAGGTGGATGTTATCTGGTCCGGAAATACGGTCTCAGGCGCGGGCATCAACCCGTACAGGATTTCAGGGAAAGCGCGGTTTTGGAGGTATTCCAAGAGCTCACCGTAGGCGCTTGCCAGGGCCCATTCTGAAGATGTTCCCTTGCCGGACACCGATAACCCTGGATATCCCGGCAGCGCCAGACGTACAGAGTGGCAGTTGGGGATAGGTCCTCGGCAGTGTGTCTCCACGGGGGATATGCCGATAGCGGCCAGAACGCGTTTTGCATTCAGGACCGTCTGTTCGGGTTGACGGTCTTTGCGGTGTTTCAGGCGGACCAACTCATTTCAGGCAAGATACACCCCTACTACGCCGCTCCGCAGATTCCCAGCGGCTGTATCAAGATCTTTCTTGGTGTCGTTGCGGCCGACTGCCGCAACAGGATCGCTGGATTCCTAGCCTGCTACACTCCAGTCAGCGGTGCCACCTTGACCCTTCGTACATTTACACCCGCGGATGGAAGGGGTTGATGGCTCTAGTGTCGTAAAAGTAGGGTCTCCGGTTATTACACCGCCACTGACCTGATCCGTTTCGGCTTCGGAGAGCTCTTCTTCTTCAGTGAGGTCCTTCGGCTCGAG
This sequence comes from uncultured Gemmatimonadaceae bacterium, assembly GCA_964436395.1. GTDB lineage: Bacteria > Gemmatimonadota > Gemmatimonadetes > Gemmatimonadales > GWC2-71-9 > JBDGYW01. The sequence goes on from CAYTDU010000554.1 coordinate 2,169, forward strand.
GTCTTCTGGCTTCTTCATCTTTGCTCCGCTAATGCTGATGATACTACAGTGAAGGTTGCTAATCGAAACGACTATTCGCAGTCTATGCAGTCTTAGCGAGGAGGTCAAGCTGCTGATAGTATGTACCTGACCCGTGCAGCTAGATGTGAAACACCCCTTCCACACCTTCTTCCCAACCGTGCCTTGATGCTGACGCTTCCGAAACTCCGGAGTCGCGGACACCGTATATGTTAGGGTATGTAGAAATGTATCCATTCGGATCCAATGAGGGTTTTGTCAGTACGGAGGTCAACCAACATGGGCAAGGGCGAATTCCTAGCCCGCATATCTCACAGGTAGGTTGACAAAAGGCCGTTTCCTATTACCTAACGTCTTGTCACAGAACAAGTTAGGTACAAACAAAGGAGACGGCCTTTTGCACACACAGTGTAAACCAGAACAGATCGAATTCCAAGGGCTTGGACGTCGCAAAGTTCAAGCTGCATTCGACGGTGGTCACATCTCCTCCGATGGTGGCGCGCTTCTTCTCCGAGAGGTGGACAGGCGTTTCGGCATCACGAGTGGGCTGGCCGGATGTTTCACCGACCACCGTCGAGAGGATCTCATCGAGCACAGTGTACTGGAGTTGCTGCGGCAGCGGATCTATGGTATAGCGCTGGGCTACGAGGACCTCAACGACCACGACGACCTGATGCGCGATCCTTTGCTGGGTTTGGTTCTTGAGAAACGTGATCCAGATGGTAAGGAGCGGCGACGCAGTTTTGATAGAGGCAAGGCATTGGCGTCCTCCAGCACGCTTAACCGGCTGGAACTGACGTCGGCCTATGTCGAGGCCAAAAATCGTTACTGGAAGATCGTTCATCATCCCGAGAAGATCGAAGATCTCCTGATCAGGTTGTTTCTCGATTCGTACGAGATGCTTCCCGAAGAGATCGTGCTCGACTTCGATGCAACGGACGATCCGCTGCATGGCTATCAGGAAGGTCGTTTCTTTCACGGCTACTATCGCTGCTACTGCTACCTGCCGCTGTACGTGACGTGTGGCGATCGGCTCCTGGTCTCGAGACTTCGCACCTCTGACAGGGACCAGAGTGCCGACGCGACTGAGATACTGGCTCATCTTGTGGAACGGATTCGCGAGCGCTGGCCCTGTGTGAGGATCGTCGTACGTGCCGATTCAGGCTTCGCCCGTGAGGAGTTGATGAGCTGGTGTGAGGCAAACGGCGTGTTCTACGTACTCGGGCTTGCAAAGAACATGCGGTTGCAGAAGAAGATCGGCAAGGAATTAGTTGAGGCGCAGGAGTTGTACGAGGATACAAAACATGCGGCCCGAATCTTTACCCACTTCATGTACCGCACCCGCAAATCATGGAGTTGCTCGCGTCGTGTCATTGCCAAAGCTGAGCACCTGGAAAAGGGCAGTAACCCGCGGTTCATCGTGACCAACTTGCCCGAGGAGTACGCGACGGCGAAGGCGCTATACGAAGACGTCTACTGTGCTCGCGGTGACATGGAGAACCGCATCAAGGAACAACAGCTTGACCTGTTCTCGGATCGCACCAGCACAAGGACGATGCGTGCCAATCAGCTGAGGCTCTGGTTTTCCTCGATCGCCTACGTAGTCGTTTCCACTATGCGGCGTGTCGCCCTCACGGGTACACGCCTGGCCAAGGCCACGTGCGGTACGATACGGGTGAAGCTTCTCAAGATTGGCGCTCAGATCACAGTCTCAGTGCGCCGCTTCCTTGTACGTCTGGCTAGCGCTTGCCCCTACCAGGATGTGTTCATCCGAGCCTGGCGTAACCTCGAACAAACTCCCATGCGCTGCTGAATTCTCCAGAGCGTCCCCCGACGGATGTCTCAAAGCAACAGACACCTCGGGGGTAAGGGGGAGGTGTCTCCTCGAACGCCGAATACAGACACTTCTGACGAAAACTACCCCAACATCCGCCATCCCTACCACCCAAACACAGCAAAACGCGAATCACAACTGGCGCTGTGAGATATGCGGGCTAG
>CAYTDU010000555.1:0-4182 GCA_964436395.1 uncultured Gemmatimonadaceae bacterium
CTCGCATAAGGCCCTTATCGTCTAGTTGTTTCGCGCATCGCGATAACATCAGGAAGGTCCACTTACACGCTTGACCCAACCAATCTCCTGTATTAACCTACCTACCAGTAGGTATGATGCGAGGAGAAGATGGCCACAATTTCTACCACACTCGATTCATCTAGGACACGGCGGCCCGACACGAGGCCGGCTGAGATAATGGAAGCCGCCCTCGCGACCTTCACTACTCAGGGATTCAGGGCAACTACACTCGATCAAGTCGCAGAGGCTGCCGGCGTCACAAAAGGAGCCATCTATCACTACTTCAAGGGGAAGGAAGATCTTCTCCTGCAATCGCTGAAGCATTGGATGCACACAGGTTTGGAGTTCCCGAGCCATCTAGCCGCCAGTGATCAGGGACCGGTATCAGCGAGACTTCGGCTCCTAGTCCGCCATTTGTGGAAGAAGGCATCGGAGTCCGGTATGAGCCAGCTCATAAGGTTGATAGAGGGAGAGTTGGTCCCCGATCATCCTGAAATCATGGCGCAGTGGATGAAACAAAGCATAGCGCCGACGTTCGAGCTGCTCGGTGGCATTATCGAGGAGGGGAAGGAAGCAGGAGAATTCCGAAACGACATCGACACACCGGTTGTCGTCCACTTCCTCGTTTTCGGCTTATCCAAGATTGCAGTGGCTCAGTCAAATGCCGATGTCTCGGGGTTCATTCAGTACCCGGAAGATCGGATAATCGACTCCATTCTGGACGTGTTGTTTCGGGGGCTGCGCAACAACCCGGCAATTTGAAACCACACGGTGTACACGGGTAGTCTTTTTGTTGGGATTTAACATACCTACCAGTAGGCATGTAAGAATGAAACCCGAAAACAAACCAAGTTCGGAAGCTGCCGGTAGAAGAAGGATGGAAGACGATATGACCTGGGACCCGCGTAGTATGACGGCTGGACTGGTGCTGGAGTTCGCCATTGGCACGCTGTTTGGCGGAAAAACGACCGAGCGACGTGATACGCTCTGCCCATCGACAGGTGATGCGGTCAACAGAGCGCTCAAGCAACACGATGACGTCCAGGAGCGCATCAGGCTTTCCGGGGAGTTCCCGCTTCCTGACGGAGGACACTAGCCGTGTCGGAGAAAGAAGCCAGACTGCTCCGGCGTCGGTCAATAAGCATCGGGCTTCGCGACTGGGGTGGTTTCACCCCGGATCTGCTCGCGAAGGCCCGACACCGCGTTCTGTTTATTGCGTGGCTGATGTTGGGTGTCGGCTGTGTTGGTTCAATAGTCAGCATTTTGTACAGCGCATTTGTGTTGCACCGTCCTGACCCTGTTTGGATTTGTATTGGCCTCGTCCCACTCGCTCTTGCCCTGGGTTTGTTGGTGGCCGCCCGCAATCAACGACTCGAGCACCTAACCGTGTTGCACATCGCACTGGTCTACGAGGTGTTGTTCTGCGTGGCCGCGGCTGTACCAAGCATCTGGTTCTCCTACCAGGAAACCGGACACCCACCCGGGCTTACATGGGTCGCCCCCATCATCATTCTGTTCCCGCTGATAGTGCCGAGCCCGCCGCGCGTGGCATTGTTTGTGTCTGTAGTTGCAGCCTCCATGCAACCCCTTACGATTGCGATGGTCGCTGGAATTACCGGTCTGGAAACCGACCCTATACACCTCTTGTTGTCGTGTGTCAGCCTGGCGATAGCCATAATCATGGCTTACGCGGGTTCGCGCGTCGTGCACGGGATATCAGTCAACCTCGCCACCGCGGATCGGATGGGCAGTTACCGACTCGGAGACCGCCTGGGAACCGGCGGCATGGGCGAAGTCTGGCGTGCTGAGCATGAGCTGCTTGCGCGCCCGGCGGCAATCAAGCTAATCAGGCCTGAGTCGCTAACTGAGAATGCGACACAACAGCATGTGATCCTATCCAGGTTCGAACGTGAGGCACAGGCCACGGCGGCCATGCAATCTCCGCATACGATAGACATATATGACTTCGGGATCGCTCAATCGGGAGCTTTCTACTACGTGATGGAGTTGCTGAGAGGCCTCGACCTCGAGGATTTGGTGGACCGGTTCGGCCCGGCGCAGCCGTCCAGGTTGGTGTACCTGATGCAGCAAATTTGCGACTCACTTGGTGAAGCGCACGAGAACGGTTTGATCCATCGCGATGTCAAGCCGGCGAATGTCTACGTTTGCCGCTACAACCGTCAGGTCGACTTCGTGAAGGTTCTGGACTTCGGCCTCGTGAAGCTCGAGCAAGACGAGGGCGAGGATGCTCACCGCCTAACTATCGACGGCGCGGCCGTTGGTACACCGGGATTCGTGGCGCCAGAACAGGTACTCGGTCATCACCCTGATGGGCGCACGGATATATACGCGCTGGGATGCACGGCGTACTGGGCGCTGACAGGCTCATACGTTTTCAAGGCCGAAACAGGGATGGGGACGATGATGATGCATGTGAACACGCCGCCACAGCCGCCGTCGTCGATTGGCCCCCGGACGATTCCTTCAGACCTCGAGGAGCTTATCCTCGCTTGCTTGGAAAAGGACCCGGTAAACCGGCCACAAAACGTGGATGAAGTATCCAAGACTTTGGCCGCGTGTGATTTTGGCGAACCCTGGACTCAGGATATGGCAAGGGCATGGTGGGAATCGAATCTGCCAGCCGCAACACGAGCTGAGTTCCGTTGGACGGGGACGCTGCCTACCGTTGAGGGCCCAGTATCAGCTCGTGACCCGCGCCTAGTGACCGCCCAAACAGGGGGGTAGAGGATTCGTCGTCTCGGCTGTGCCCAAACCTCGTCGTCAAGCTGGCGACTTAGTGCCAACGGGCTCGCTCAGCTGCCTGGTGGTGGCGCCGCTCATGGTTCGACCGGATCGTAGACACGCCTGAACTCAATCGGTTCTCTTCCCGTACGTCCCATCTCGACACGCGTCACGACAAACAGTTGGTTGGAGTCGGGTGAAAGGACATACCGTTCCAGAACCTTCCCACCTCCATCGACCTCCCGTTCGACCACAAGACCGTAGCCGACCCAACCGGCAGAGGTCTTGATCTTGCCCCAGTCGTGCTCTTCTTCAATTCCGTCTCCGCCAAAACGGAGTGCCAAATGTTGCCACTCGGTCAAAAAGCTCACTGAAGTGTCTGATTGGGCGATCGTGAGTTTGCGCTTTGGGTCCATCGCAAGCTCCATGGTCCGGCGCATCTTCTCAGGGTCGACTCGACTGCCCTGTGGCATCCCGCCACCACGTCCTCCCGACACACCACCTCGACCTCCCTGCATTCCACCGCTGCCCCCGATGCCGCCCATACCGCCGGTTGGCCGTCCGCCACTCATACCACCAGTTGGACGTGAACCTTGTCCTCCTGGTATTTCCCCTTCAGCGTCCTCTGGGTTGCGCATCATCCGCCCGAGTTCTCCGGTCGAGTCGCTTTCCGCCTCGTCGAACACCCAGGTGCCCGACAAATCCACACCCTCCGGCGCTACTCCGCTTGCCGAGTTTTGGTTGGAAGACGCGCAACCACCAATTACCAGCAGCGCCAAGAACGCCGTGGCGAAACCAATACACCGCGACGAGGTCGTTTCAGGAATTCTCATGATCGACAGCCTCACTTTGACATTTGCCGTGGCCACTCGCGTATGCGGCCTTCTAATGATTGACAGCTAGATGTGGACGAATGTCAGCTTGATAGCGGGCCGGTTCTTCGTTCGCTTGGCGCCGCGCGATTTGCGGCTAACGAGGATGCATACGTCATGGCTGAGCTACCGGCCGGTGATGAGAGATGGAGTGACGGTTTTCGTGGTCACGAGATTCTAGGGAACCACAGTCGTCACTACCGAAGTTATTTCGAAGTTCGCGATCAACGTGCCGCCCTCGTAGGTGCCACCCTCGTAAAATCCGTCGGTGACGGTTCCAGTCGAGGTGCCTCCTACGTACACGCTGTATTCGACGCCGGTGGTGAGTGCCGACGTGGAGAACGTCAGGAAGTCGAAGCTGGCGCTTGGCGCAAAGGTGAGGATATCCTCACCACTGCTAGATTCAACTCGCACGATGGTGCCCGCGTTTAACGAACTCTGGAAGTACACGAGCACTGCATACTGTGACGATAGAGCACCCGGGCCCTGTGCCATGGTCGAGCCGCCTCCGCCGGCTAGAAACCCGCCGGTCTTTTGGAATTCACCC
>CAYTDU010000556.1:0-4177 GCA_964436395.1 uncultured Gemmatimonadaceae bacterium
CGTTCTAACTGGAACGAGCATCGGCCCGCGCTTTGAGAGATGGCGCCCTGATTGCGCCATGGAACAGCTTATCCCCGATTTGTGTCGTCAGCTGGAAAGAACGCCCGACACTGGATTGATGATTGAACCAGGCCGATGGATGGTGGCCGAATCGATGGCCCTTCTGGTTACGATAGTACGCGTGGTCCGGCGCTCGACCGGGACATGGGTGTACGCAGATGGTGGAATTGACGTGCTTCCGGATGCGGGGTTCGGTGAGCAGCGGCCGATCCTGGCTGTCTTAGCCGACGATACGGGGGGTGACGGCAGGCAACAGTGCCGAATTGCCGGCCCCCTGTGCCTGAAGAGCGACATTTTCACGCGTAACGCGCATCTGCCACGAAACATCCGTGAGGGTGACTTTCTTCTAATACATTGTGCCGGAGCCTACGGATTCTCCCGTGCATCCTGGTTTGGGGGGCGACTGCCTGGCGTTGTAGCTATTGATGACGGCAGCAGAGAAACACAGCTTCTCTGGCCAAGCCTGGACGAAGAACAGCTTCGCAAAATGGCTGCGTCCGTCGGTTAGTGCGCGCAGGCAACTGCTGCCGAGCTATTAGATCGACAACCGAGGCGGTTCCCCGTTGTCGATCTCGGCTCAATGGCCAAGCGACAGTTACCCGCAGCACCCAAGGATGTCCTCGCTCTTTACGTCTTCAGGTTTCGTCCGAGCCACAGGGCGCCTCGCGGACGCTTAGCAGGTGCATGAGAATCTGGAAGACGTCATTTACGAATTATACTGACAATAGCGCCAGACCAACCGATTCTATGTGATCGAGACGGGTGGAGTGTAGACACTCACACTAACCGAGAGCGGCTGGTGCGATGAAGACACTGCCGACGCTGGCACAAGGAAGCTCGCGTGGTCCCGTATACACGAGCGCCGGCAGGGCCATGGCAGTATCCTGCCTGCGTGACGACGGCTATCCAGTACTTGTTGAACGGCTGTACTGCATCAGGGAGACACTCAACGTGCAGGCATTCGTTGGCGAGCGGGCCAACAAGCTGTTTGGAGCCGCGTTGCCCTTGGTGAGGAGGGGCGAGTCGGCATCGATCGTCGTCACGTCGGCAACGTATTCCCTGCGCGACAAGTCGTTCCTGAGGGGTCTCTTGAGGCTCGTGGGTATGTTGCTCAATGTGCTGCCGAAACCTTGACGAGCGTTGGGTATCGCGGCTTGGCAGGAGTGGACATGATTCTGGATGAACGTGGAACCCACAGAGCGGTCGATGTCACTCCTCGCATAAGCGCTTCGAGTTCATGTACGGTGCAGAATGGAAGGATGATCGTTAGCTGCCTGAGTTCTGTGTGTGGCCGTTCAGCAACGTGCAATGGGTATATAGTCAAAGAGACGCGAATTGCGTCAATGGGCGATGACCCGGATCCCAACGGTGCTCGAGATGAGAACGAGTTATCCGTTCACTCCGATGCTTGCCGCTGAGAGGCGACAGCATGCCGTCAAGGTCCTCGGTTGTGGCGGGGATTGGAGACCGGTTTGCGCCGGTCTGGGACAGATGCTTGGGGTGTAGCCGTGCTGGGGATTCGTGAACTACTTGACGACAGGGGCCTGGAGGTCTTTGATGCGCATGCTCACGTGGGCCGATATCCGTATCTCGACATTCCTGGAAACAACACATGGGATGTAGATGACACGGTACGGAATCTCCAGGTAAACATGGAGGAACACGGGGTCCGTCGGGCTGTTGTCAGCTCGTTTGAAGGCCTTTGCTATAATTGGCCCCACGCAAACCGGGCCTTGCTTGGGCTACAACATGCCCATGCTGATGTGTTTTATGCCTTTGTCAGCGTTCACCCTCACAGTGAACAGGCTGCCTCCCACTTGCGGGAGGCGGCATCAGCCGGTGGAGCATGCGGGTTGAAGCTGCATCCGACGATTCAGCGCTTTGACCCCCTTTGCCGAGAGGTGCAGGAATTGATGGAGCTTTGCGAAGAGCTTGCTGTGCCGGTCTTGTTTCACAGCGGAACGAAACACTGGGAGTCCTCACCGGACGCGCTCTCGCGGTTGGCAGAGGCCCACCCCCGCGTGACATTCATCTTCGCTCACATGGGCGGCGCCAGTCCCCACCGGATGGCGGAGCGTGTGCGCAAACTGGAAAACGTGTACTTAGAGACATCGACAGCCGGTGTGGCTTTCGACTCTTTGAGACGGGTCGTAAAGACGATTGGAGCCGAGCGAGTGCTCTACGGCAGTGATTTCCCTTGTTCTTCCATGGCGATGGAGCTGTGGCGGGTTCTCTGCGCCGGGCTTTCCGCACAGGACCTTGGCAATGTGCTTTGCCACAACGCCCTCCGGCTGCTACGGAAACGCCATCCGCGCACAGCGAGTTCTGATGAAAGACCGTAGTCCAGGTGACCACGTACTGCGAGCCGGTGATGAGGCACTGCGGTCCGAAGCCGGTGCGATACGCCTCGTACGGTCAGTGCGATCTAGGTTGTGTGAGTATGTCATGTACAGTCCGTTGCACGGTCAGATCTGTGAGGGGAGGGATTCCCATCGAAACGTGGTGTCCGCGTCCCTGCGACGAAGCGAATCCCTTCTGAGCGAACCGGATCCCGTGATCTGCCGGTGCCTGAAAGAGGTCAACTCCGCGGGAACATGGGCCCTTACCGACGCCACTCATAGCGAGCAATCGGCACTTGCATTTCGCCACCATGGGGCCCGTACCTTGTTCCGGCTTGACCTGCATCACCACCCGGTGCTGCCGGCGACTGTTGTCAGGAGAGCATTGGCTCTGAAGCTGGCACAGCCACAGGGGGGACGGGTGCTACTTCTCGGCGACGGGGATCTGGTGTCTCCGCTTCTGGCATCACTCGATATGGACGTGACGGTCGTGGAATTGGATGAGTACTTGTGCGAGTTTCTCCGCCTTCTGGCTTCGGATGTCGGTCGGAAGATCAAGATCATCCAAGGAGATGCGGCCGAGTGGAGGCCGGAGTCCCGGGCTTACGATCTGCTCATGTGTGATCCGGTCAATTCTTTTGAGTATCTCACCATGATCGTCGACCGAGCGAGCGAGGCGCTCATGCCTGATGGCAAGCTGTTCGTCTCGAGTGACCCCCTATATGAGCAGCTACTCTGGATCGCGGCTGCTGATTCGTTCAGACTTCAGGAACGATTCTTGCACTTCAATCACTATTACACGCCGTTTTTCGGCATTTCAGATTTTACTACGAGCCTTCTGGTTCTTGGCCGAAAGGCAAAACGAAGTTATTTGCCGAGAAGAGACGTGGGACTGCCCTCTGCCAGCCCAATGGTCTTGAACGTGGAGATGATCTGTCCCACGTCCTCGCACCGTGGTGGATCTTTGGAAGAAGGAGAGCATAGGATCTCCATTGTTGATGAAACCTGGGGAGTGGCGCTCGTGAGGCGTGTTCGCCACGAGGTGATGGCCGGCGCCGTGTATTTGCGGTGTCGACAAAGCATCGAGGAGGGGCTTGACGCGATTGTAACTCGGTTTCAGCCCAACGAAGTACGCCTTGCTTTTCGGCACGAAGGCCGATCAACAGGAATTATGACCACGTGTAAGGCCGCGTATCGATTCGTACGCTGTTGCACTGAGGCGGGGTGCCGCTCTTTTGTCAGTCCCATGCGCCAGGCTATTCTGAACCACTGGCCCGCTACGTATCCCTGAGATCAATGAGACTAACTGCAAGAGGCACCACGGCTGTGACCAGAGAATGCTTTGCGAACTTAGGCCATAAGATGTGGGCTTTGCTCGCGTCGTATCGCGAGGGGCTCAGAGCAGTGAAATGGATGCGAAACCGTGAGTACCTCGAGTACATCCAGCGCTACCGACTGCGCATGCTTGCTCGCTCGCTAGAGAGCGTGCCCTACTACCGTGACATCATGCGGCAGCGTGGCATTGAAGCGGATGCCATCCAGTCGCGCTGTGACATCGAGCTGTTTCCATTGTTAACTCGCCGGATCATCCGGTCGGAGTTCAGATCACTGATATCAAAAGGGCCATTGCACTGCCATCTTGAGCATTCCTCGGGCAGCACGGGAGAGCCGATAGCAGTGCTCGTTGATCAACGTCGCAGAGCTCTGAAATCTGGGGCCGTCATCGCACGCAAGCTGATCACCGGTCGCTCACTGTGGTGGGAAAGAATTGCCATATG
>CAYTDU010000557.1:0-4164 GCA_964436395.1 uncultured Gemmatimonadaceae bacterium
TGTAGGCCATACGATACTCTACATTCTCCGCTAGTCTTGCGGCATTCGCTACGGCTTTCACTTGACGTTCATTTGCCATAACGTCTCCCCTCTTTTTACGTCTAGGCTTGTGGACTCACGTTTGCCCAGTATGCCCCATGTACTGGGCAACGTGTGAGACCGCAAACTTACCCGATGCTGGCCAGCATCTTGCATACCGTATTTGACAGAATGAGGATGCTAGCGATTGCGAACGCGATTGACACGATTGCCCACAACGGTTGACTGCACATATTGACTCCCTCGCTAGATGACATAACGAACACTCTCACTCGCTCTGTCTGTCGTCTCACTTTCCGCTCTCACTTTCCGCTCTCACTTTCCGCTCTCACTTTCCGCTCTGTCTGTCGTCTCACTCTCCGCTCTCACTCTCGCACCAATAGTATAGCACCAAACGCTCAGCGAGTCAATAAATAATCAGTCAACTCCGGGACCCTTCAACCAATTCTGGGACTCCCAAAACACACCGCAACCTCACCCCGAGCGCCTGACCCCACTTTTTCGCGCAATTGCTTCGAGGTTTTCGTGTTCTGCCAGACCTCTCGTGCCGACATGCTCGTGCAGCGTGTTGTGACTGTCTCACAGCACATGATACACACATGAACATAACGTAGAAAAACGAGTGTCTTCGAGGGCGGTCTTCTACGAAGAAGGAGCGGGGGTTTACGGTCTGCTAGCCTGTCTCATGTCTCATACGGGTCCCATATATATATGAGAAAGTGATACACGACTTGACATTTTTCATTATACTGCGGGTGGGCGCAGGGTCTCACCACTTGGTGTGTGGTGAGAACCCTGGCCCGAGTCTCACCGTCTCACGTGAGTCTCAGACTGGAATGAGACGTGAGACTACATAACACTGACAATCTACCCTGTGCTCTCCACCTTGCGCACGTCCTTCGGCAAAGCCCTAACCACTTTCATCGAGGTGGCGGAATGGCGGGTAGAGTACAGCGCGATCTTGTAAAGAACGACCTTGCGATCCACTCCGAACTTGGACCATCCCAGGTAAACGCCTCGCGCCACCTGGGGGAGTTTGCGGAACCACAGGTCCTTGGACGCTCCCCATTTGTAGTCCTTGTAGCCCACGTTCAAGGGTTCATCGCCCTCCCGACTGAGGCCCTTCGTGACTACTGCGGCGACGGTTACTTCGTCGAGGAGGGTGAAGCCGTTGTGGGTGCTTGCGAACCTGGGTTGTTTTGGTGGTCGGAGGGCTTGACGGGCTTTGAGCCCCCGTCGGCGTACGGCGTCTTGGAGAGCCTTGCCACGGAGGTGAGTGCAGAGGAGTTCGGTAGTTGCGGTCATTGCGTTTTTGCCGCCCAGCGCTCACAGGTGGCGTTACGTGCGCGCTCGAAGGACATGTAGTAGAGGGGGGAGCGGAGGCAGGTGCAGATATCGGTGCCCACTTTGACGTACCGGCAGTGGATGCAGGGGCGTTTGGTGTGGGTGAGGAAACGGAAGTTTTTGCGAGGCTTGAGGTTCTTCATTGGGGGGTTCACCCTTCCTCCAGGAGCTGTTTGGCGAAGCCGTCGCAGACGCGGAAGAAGGTTTCATCCCAGGTCAACTTGCGGCGGGGCTTGCGGGTGCAGTAGCAGAACTCAGCGACCGGGTTGTCCTTATCAACCTCGAGGTGTTTGCAACGGTTGCAACAACGGGGGTTAGCGGAACGAGCGACGACGGTGCGGAAGTGTTTGCGGGGACCGAGGGGCCGTCCCCGGTGGCCGTGGGCCGAGACGTGAGCGGGAAGGTTGATCGATTTGGGGGATTTAGGTGGCATCTAGGAGCTCCTTTAGGCGGGGGTTGCGTGCGATAGCACTGCAGGTCGGACACAGCCAGCCGGTCTCGAGCGAGTGAGTCCACCCGATGGGGGTGGGACTGATGGCTTTGACGTTGTAGGTTTTGCCAGATACGTTGCGACGCCAGGTCGCCTGGGTGCGGAGCCGGATCTCGAGGTTGCATTTGTGGCAGCGAAGGAAGAGGGAGAAGCTCATTGGTTCTATCGCCTCCTCTTTCGTGCGCGGGTCTGTAGGTGGTCGTAGAGAATGGCTGCGATCGCGATATCGGCGGTGAGGACGGTGACCATGGCGAAAACGGGGAAGGGGTTGACTAGTTCGATCATTCTACTCCTTTCGGTTCATCTGTGAGTGCGCCGGGGGTGTGGTAGAGTTCGTGGAGCGCGGCCCAGGCTTCGGGCCACGCGGCTTGGAGTTTGCATAGGTTGAGAGAGTCGGCCTTGCGCATAGCGGCCATGATCAGGGCGTAGAAGGGCGGGTCATTGGCTGCGATTCTGGCGGATTCGCGGTAGTCGTAGAGGTAGCGTTGCGCGAGCTCGGATAGGTTTACGTAAGGCATGGACAACCCTCCTTAGTTTACTCTCCTAATATCCAGACCCAATCGGGCCAGCGTGGTTCGAAGGACGCGATACGAGGGGGACCAGGAACGTAGGTGATGCGGAGTACGGTGTGCATGGCGGGCATTTGGTAGGCTCGGGGGGAGGGTCCCGAGGCCGCGCAGTTTTTCCAGGCGAGCCAGCGTGCCTGGCGGGTGGTGGTGGCGACAACGAGTTTGCAGATAAGGCTTTCATAGATCTGCTCCTTGCTGACAACGAGGTAGAGGTTGTACTGGGTCTCGGGAAACTGAACGGTTTGCATCAGGCGCTCTCCTCCCTGCGGCGAAGGTAGCCGGACTTGTCGTGTTCGAGTACGCGGTCACGGATCATCGCTTGGACCTTGCGGTAGATGGTGGCTCGACTCTTGCCTGACAGCTCTAGGGCCATCGTGACGACGTCGGAGGATTGTGTCCAGGCGGGGTAGGGGTCTAGGCATTCGAGGATGATGTCCTCATCTGGATCGGACGCGGCTTGGGGCACGTGGCCTCCTACATCTTGAAGGTAGCTGGCTTGGAAACAGAGTTGGTTTTCTGGGTCGTTCCACCATAGCAGGGCGCACTCGACTCCGGCTTCGCGTGCGACGCGGTTTTTGTCCTGGGTGAGGATGAGTCGATCGCCGTCACGGAGGACTTGGTAGGAGACCTCGACGTCATCGAAAAGGGCGGAGGCACCTCGGGCTGCGGCGCGGGGAGCGAGGCCTCCCAGGGCTGCGGCGCCCTTGGAGACGTGGTGCTGGATGATTACGGTAGCGCCGGTGAGGGTGGAGATCGCGCGCAGACGGGCGGCGGCTTGGGCCATTTGGCTGTTGGAGTTCTCGTCCAGCTTCCCTAGGAAGTCGGCGAGAGAGTCCAGGATGATCAGGTTGGCGTCGCAGGTTTGGGCGGCTTCGGCAATGATCCAGGGCAGTTCGTCTGAGTCTAGGGCGCAGGGAGTGTAGTCTGAGAAGGTGATGGGCGCGTCGTTTAGGCAGTCTAAGGGGAGGTCGGAACCCCGTAGAATGGCGTCCACGCGCTCGGCGATGCGGAAGTCTTTGTTCTCCAGATCGACGTAGAGGGGACGCAGGCCGCGCCTAACGGAGCGACCCATCCATCCCCGGTTTAGTGCTCCTGCGATGCACAGGTCGAGAAGAATGTAGCTCTTGCCGACCCCTCCGTGGCCGCTGAAGAGTACGGTACTCTCGGCGGGTAGGAGGTCCGGAATGAGGTCGGGAGGTATCGGTCTCCGATTCTGGAGAAGACTCCCGATGCTCCTCAAGGACAGACTGGAGGATCTCGAGGATGGCGCGTGCGTACTCTCCGAAGGTTTGGATGCACTCTTCGATGGCGCTGAAGGCAAAGTCTCCGGTACACTCAGCCCACTCTCGTGAATGATCGTCCCGAAGGTCACCGCACGTCCGGTCGTTGAGCGGTCTTTGAGACTCGTCCATTGCTTCCAGTTCTCCTTTTGGTTGTAGTGCTCGCCTGCGGAGGACCAGCTATCGAAGAGCTCCCAGGCGGCAGCCAGGCCGGGATTTCCGTAGGAGGTGAACTTGGCTTTGAGGGCCATGGCGACGTGGAGCCAGCGATCGCGATCGTTGTACCAGTCCTGGCCGAGTTGGGCTAGGATCTCACGGGCGTCCTCGAGATCGTATTCGAGGTAGCCGTTGTTTTTGGCTCGGTTGGGGGGCAGCTCTTCTGCGGTGGAGGTCGGGGCGAGTGCCTTGAAGAGCGAGGGGGGTAGAGGGGCGATCGGTTTGT
>CAYTDU010000558.1:0-4163 GCA_964436395.1 uncultured Gemmatimonadaceae bacterium
TATATGGGCACGAGTCGGGGGCCGCGCGACTGACAGTCGGCGTAATCGATGCAAACGTGATCCCCGCCCTGGGAGTAACTCCCGTTATCGGACGCAACTTCACCGCTGCCGAGGACTATGCCGGCGGCCCGAATGCCGTCATACTCGGCCACTCGTTCTGGGTGTCCAGGTACGACGGTGACCTTTCAGTGCTGGGGCAAACCGTATCTCTCGACGGCAGCAGCTACGACATCGTCGGCGTGATGCCGAAGGGATTCAAACTTCCTCTGGACTTCACAGGATCGCCCGTGTCACTCTACGTGCCGGCGGCTATCGGGATCCCGGACGAACGGAATATCCACTACTTGAACTCGGTCTCGCGCTTGTTGCCGGGTGCGACTGTCGAATCGGCGTCGGCCGCCGTAGCGGAGACCGCCACGAGCTTGATTGGCGAATACGGCACACTACCCGGAGACTTCAATGCATACGTAATCCCGGTGCGAGATGAGGCGGTGGGGTCGGCGCGCACGGCTCTTCTGATCCTGCTCACCTCTGTAGGCTTCGTGTTTTTGATCGCCTGCGTCAATGTCGCCAACCTGATGCTCGCACGCACCGATCAACGGCGACGAGAACTGGCCATTAGGCAGGCGCTCGGTGCGGGTCGGGGATCGTTGCTGGGCCTCATCATCGGAGAGGCTGGGATGGTGGCGGTGTTGGGCGGAGCTTTGGGAGTGCTGGCGTCCTACGTGGGAGTTCAGGCCTTGGTGGGAGCCAGCCCCGCGGGAATTCCCCGCCTGGACGGTGTTGGTTTCGATGTCAGAGTTGTCTTGTTCGCAGTCTGTGCGACCGCGCTAGCAGCGATCCTGTGTGGACTGGCACCCGCCATCACAGGAGTCGCCGAAGCGGAGTTCGCCGGTTTGGGCGACGGGGCTCGTGGTACAGCGGATGTCGGACGCCAGCGAGGTCGTCGGGCTTTGCTCGCGGCTGAAGTGGCACTCGCGGTTGCCCTCACCACTGGTGCCGGTCTCACGACCAAGAGTCTGCTCGCCCTAACGTCCGTCGACACGGGTTTTGACGAACAGAACGTGCTCACGATGCGTGTGAACCTGACGGGCGAGCGGTATACCGAGCAGCGCGCGGCAAGGGACTTCTATAGCCGACTCCTGGAACGCCTGAGAGGATACGGCGGCGTCTCGAGCGCCGGCGCGGCCAGAAGCCTGCCGCTGGCAAGCACTACCGGAGACTGGGGCATACGCATTAGGGGAACGGGTCCGGACGGACTCGGGGAACGGGGGCCGAAGGCAGACTGGCACGTTGTAACCGACGGATTCTTCGAGGCGCTCGGCGTACCGTTGATAGAAGGCAGGTTCTTCGAGGTTTCCGATCGCGCAGGCAATCTCAACGCTGTGATCGTCAACGAGACCATGGCCGATAGATACTGGGCGGGTGGTTCGGCGCTCGGAGCGCAGTTTCGCATGACCACGGATATCGATACGATATGGCGCACCGTGGTGGGAGTGGTCGGCGACGTGAAGCAGGCAAGCCTCGACGAAGACATTCCGACGGCAATGTACTTGCCGCATTCCCAGTTTCCTTCCACGGCCGATTGGTCTGTTGGGCCGATGACGCTTGTGGTGAGAACGGCGGGAGATCCCAAGAACATGGCCCGGGTGGTTGCGGAGGAGATAGGCCGGCTAGATCCAGAGGTTCCCGTATCGTCGGTACAGACCATGGACGACGTCGTGAGCCAGGCAAGCGAGCGGCAGAGGTTTCAAGGACTGTTGATCGGCACGTTCGCAGTGGCCGCTCTCGTGCTGGTGTGCGTCGGCGTCTACGGGGTCACGAGCTACCTGATATCGCGCCGGTTCAAGGAAATGGGCATCCGGGTTGCCCTAGGGGCCAGTCCAGGCGGTGTGGTGAGGCTTTTGATCGGAGAAGGCGCAGTTGTTGTGGCGCTAGGAATCGTGTTGGGGCTCGCGGTAACTGTCGTTCTGAGCCGAGCCATGTCGAGTTTCTTGTTTGGCGTGACATACTTTGATTTCGAGGTTTACGTCTCCGTCACCGCAATGGTGGCGACGACCGTTCTGGCGGCAGTCTATCTACCAGCTAGCAAGGCGACGAGGGTCGACCCGGCGAAGGTCTTGCGGGACGAGTGAAGGGTGGGATTTATCCGTCACTGCTCCTCGAGGGTAACGAGGGCACTTAGGTCCCGCCACCCGTATGCGATCTCTACAAGACGAGTCCCCTCGATCTCGATCGATTTCTCGGAGACTTGGGCACCTCCGAGACGTTCGTAAAAGCGGCATGCGGGGTTATCGCGCAGGACCCACAGCATCATCGACTGAAAGCCGTCCGCGAGCAGGTGACGGGCCGCAATAGACATTAATGCGCGCCCACAGCCCCTGCCTTGGTGCTCTGGCGATATATAGATGGCGTAAACCTCTCCGTCATAGTCCTCGACTGTTTCTCTGGCGGGACCGGCCACAACAAAGCCGGCAACCACGCCACCATCTTCTCCAACCACGAAGGCCTTGCTGCCGTCGTTGCGATCGCGAAGTCTCTTACGCCAGCGTCGTTCACTCACGGCGTACGTGAACCCGGCCAACACCTTTTCCGGCACAATGCCGGCGTAGGTTGCACGCCAGGTGTCCACATGTACCCTGGCTAGAAAAGGAGCATCGGCGAGAACAGCTTCTCGGATCAGCATGCTTGATCGCTTATCAGTGTGGACCCTCCAGATTCACCTGTTCGCAAGGGGCAGGACCTCCCGAATTTTAGCACTGTCATGGAACGACGTGAGCTCGCTGACCAGTTTTCGCTCAATACGGACCGAATTACAGGTTTCGACTGTTGCTCTCGACATTGACAAAACGGTAAAGCGGTACGTATTTATTTCATGGCCCATCCAGAAAAACCCAAGTCTAGCCGCTCCTATGCAAATCGCCAACGACGTACACACGAAGATCGACGTGCACAGTGAAAGAGGAGACGCATGATTCGGTTCGCTGCTTTGGCTACCCTGGCATTTCATTTCGCGCCGGCCGCCTGCTGGCGACGGTACGCGAATGGTGGGTGCCCAGTGAACAGTTGCCATAGGTCGCGCGTTCACAGCTCGAGTGGGAGCAGAAGGTGGTTGACCGAGATGCAAGAGAAGGGACCTGTGTATGCCTGAGACAGTGATCCGCAAAGACGGCCACTACGGGTTTGCAGTGACTCCAGGATTCTACTGCGAATTGTGCGGCCCGTCGGCTGCGTTACCGTCATCAGTTGATGTTACCTCCAACGAAAGTCGGTTTGAAGGTGATCGTGTGGAGGGCCTCCTTGATGGCGAGGCTCAACGCAAAGCGTGCGCCTCGTGCGGATTGGTGATTGAATTGGTAGGCGATGTGATTCCGATCGAATGCAGATCGTACAACTGTCCCGAGTGCGGCCGGCATGACGCACTGGAGTACCGGATAACGGAAATGGGAATCCAAAACCTTCCGGACTCCAGGCTGACATTCGGGACGGAAGTCAAATGCATCGACTGCGGCTTGAGGCGAAAGTTCGATTCACAGCTTGACTCACTGGTTCGATGCGTCCAGATCGAGCTATCCCCTGATGGCATAGAACTCAAAGTCATATAGAACTGCCCGGAGATACGTCCGCCAACCATGGAGAAAGTGAAATGAGTCGTGTTACCGGTATAGGAGGAATCTTCTTCAAGAGTGAAGATCCGACAAAAACCCTGGAGTGGTACCGCACCCATCTCGGCATCGAGTTCAGCGACTGGGGTGGGTTCCCGTTTCAGTGGCGCGAACGAGACCGGCCTGACGAGATCGGATATACGGTATGGGGAGCTTTCCCTGATACGACTACCTATTTCGCACCTGGTGAGGCCTCGTTCATGATCAATTTTCGGGTTTCGGAAATCGAGAAGCTCGTAGCTGCCTTGCAGGAAGGCGGCGTGGAGGTGGTTGGCGAGATCGAGCAGCATCCGAATGGCAAATTTGCCTGGATTCTCGATGCGGACGGCAGGAAGATCGAGTTGTGGGAGCCGGTTGCGTCGAATGAGGATCCGTATCTGCAGGAGACGAATGGAGCGTGACTGGGGCCGGGGACCGGCCCCTGTCACATTTCGATACTGAACTACGCTCAGCCTAGAAATGTGACTGGGGCCGGGGACCGGCCCCTGTCACATTTCT
>CAYTDU010000559.1:0-4150 GCA_964436395.1 uncultured Gemmatimonadaceae bacterium
CCCGAAAGTCTCTTGCAGCTCTTCACGTATCAACTGCAATCTGTCTTCAGGTGTGCCCGAGGCAAGTCTTTGGGGCTTCTTAGGGAGATCTCCGCGACGCACTCGAGGAGCCCCAGGACGGCCCATGTTGGGGACCTGGCCCGACGCTACCAGCTTCCGCATCCAGTCCTTGCTGTAGCCTGACTCCTGTGCTGCTTGTAGTACGGTAAGCAGCTCGTTGTCGTGATCGACTAGCACCTCCTCGAGCTCTTCCGCGGCCCGGACCTTCACCTTAGCCTGAGCATCGGCGCCGTTGTCGATCAGAATCTGAGCTTCTTCTCGCCACTTCACCGGCAGCTCGGCGAGTTTCATATTGCCATCACCTCGATCTTGAGTTCCACTCGAGGCTGTGTGCGATCGATGTCGAGTCGCGATCCGTCCCAGCTCCGGATCCACTTGTCGTTGGTGATGATCTTCCGCTGCTCGAGGAAATCGGCCAGGCCCTGCTCGAAGCCGATCAGGTCGCCGCGATCGGCATCACGGTAGAAGATCGCCTCGCATTGGTACGGCTGATCGGGGAGGGCGCCTGGTTGAATCGACCTCAAATCACGATTGCCGTTGCTGGTCGTGACGGTGACCAGTGCCTTCTTCACCCATTCGCGCCAGGCCTTCGATGGAAACACGCGGATTGCCCCTGATCGCATCTTGCAGACTGGGCAGACCTTTCCCGTGCGCACACCTTGGTTGCTGGTCTTCTTCGTGCGCGGCGGTCCCCAGATCACGAGACGGAGACGCATCACCGATCTGCCTTCTCTATCTCGATCGCGGCAACTTCTGCCAGCAGGTAATCAATAACCTCGTTGGGGGTGTGTTCTCCCTCGTAGACATAACGAGCTCGTCGAATAGCCTCTTCCCATCTCTGTTTGAGCCGTGACATCGGGTGTTCAGGGCATACCTCAATGTGTTCTTTCAGCACGTCCGCCATCGTCGCCGGCACTTCGTCGTTCGGTCCGTATCGGTGGCCGCAGTAGACACAGTTGATGTACATACCGGATTGAAGGTCATGCACCCATTGCAGCAGTCGCTCGTTCTCACGCTCAAGTGTGCAGATGCGATCGGACATGCCCTGCACACCGGTTTTCGCTATTTCGACAAGTTTGTCGGTGACCTGCTCGGCGGTCATTGTGGTATCTCCTTGTACTTCCACAGATGGTCCGGGATGTCGCCTTGTCTGCCCGGGAAGCGGTGGGAGCCTTGCTTCACGAACACCGGCACTTCGGCTGCACGGCATTGATCCACGATGTCCTCGATCCATTCGACCTTGCACTCGCGTCGGTTTGGGCCGCTCTCAGCACCAACGATCACGAGGTCAAGGCCACAAACTGACCCTTCTCGTTGCGTCCCACCCTCGCGCGCCGCCTTCGATCTGTGTAATCCGCCGTTGGTCCGCCCTGCATCACTCGACGGTCGCCCCTCACGATCGCGGAAATCGTCTGTGGTGACGTCGCGTATTGCCTCGCGAGTTCCGGGAGTGTCACTTGTCCGGTCGCATACGTGAACCTGATGCTCACCACCTGGTCGTCCGTTAGAAACGCGGTTGGGTTGCTCTCTCCGTGTTCGTCTTTGAGCCCCGTCCGGTAGGCGTGTTTCACATTCTCCGACGGCGTTACTATCTCTAGGTTCGACGGATGGTTGTTGCTCTTCACCCCGTCGAGGTGGTTCACCACCATGCCGTCCGGTATCGGTCCGAAGAAGTGGTGGTAAACAAGACGGTGTGCAGACGCATTCACTCGTTGCCCGTTCTCCATCCTTCGAATCTGTAGGTACCCGCTTGGTGTTGGGTGTTCTGCTCGGCGAGGTTCGCACGCCACCAACCTCGATCCCCGGTTCCACCGATCGCCGCACCGAATCTTCATCCGCCAGATGCGGCCCGTTGGGTCTATTAGCAACTCGCCCGACACCACACCTTTGTACACTTTGATTTCCGCCCTCATAGCCTGCTCCTAGATATGGTGACAGGTCCACCGGTCCAAGCGTCGGCTCGATCGAGACGAAGTGCAGCGCTGCCGGCTGTTCCAAAAGAGTGGGGATTCGCTTCTCGGCCTGCTCTTGATTCTCAGCAGTGACGCCGAGCCACACCCAGGGAAGAGGCCATCCCGTCAATGTCTCACGACATTGCGCTATCCGTTCAGGGCGCTTCGTGCAGATCAGGAACTTGAAACCGCAGCACGACTTCATTACGAGCCAGGCGCTCCGTCGCCAGATGTCGGCGTCTCGATGGAAGAAGTCCGATAGCTCGCAAACGAAGACGCGACCTGGTCTGTCGCGACCACCGATTTCGTACGGATCCCACTTGCGGGGCGCATAGAACGTCGCGTCGCTCGCCCGTATCAACTGGGAGAAGAATTCACGCCCACATCTCTTCGCCCAGGCGGCCGCGTAGCAGTTCTGGCACCCCTCTGAAACAGGCGTGCAGCCAATCCAGGGGGACCACGAGGCATCCACGTAGCCTATCTTCGATTCGCGACCCATCTACATCTCCCGTAACTTTCTTGTCATGTACGTGGATCCACCGAGCCCGCAGCCCGAGATGCACCCGGACAACCATCGGCCTGCGTATGTCTGGACCATGCCAGGATCTCGCCAGATCCCGGACCCGAAAGAGAACATCGAACGGTTCAACGATTACCTCGGAGCACTTGCGAGCCTGTCAACAAGCAGTACAAGCTCATCGTTCCTATATAGCTCGTCATCGGGGTCGTTTGGTGGTTTGACCTACCCAGGTTGACACCCATCTCACTTCTCGACCTTGAGCGGCGACTTTTTCTTCGAGCGCTTCGCTTTTTTCGCCGGCTTTTCGGCCTCCTCAGCTTCACGTTTGGCGATGTCCGTGAGGGATTCGCCGGCCTCGTTTGTCCCGGTCGGATCTGGTGTTGATTGCTCCAGCGGCAGTTGGTCGTCGAACTGCGGGATCAGTTTGTCCTCGACGTGGCTTGCGCGTGCTCGTATGGTCTCAGCCATCTCGGGCTCGGCAAGTGAATGCTCGAGCGGACCAGCCACTCCACGCTGGTGTGTGACCAGGAGCTTGAGCCCCTCCTTCAGCACGGGCCGGTGATGCGGCAGGATCCGCGCACCGCCGTTCTTCAGTGGCTCGACGAGTTCCTCACGAAGACCCGCTACTTCGTCACGGTACTTCTTCTCCTCGGAGCGATGAAGTCTCCCGGCCTCGGTAGCGAGCTTGTCCTCGATCCGTTTGCAGTACTTTTCGACGCCGGCGGAACACAACACTGCGTCTCTCTTGCCGCTAAGATCTACGTTCACCTCTTCGAACTGGTCCTTCTTCGCCATGGATGTCTCTCCTAGTCCTGGAATTCAAATGCGACGTAAACGGTGCCGCGGCGACCGCTTCGGCCTTTGCGGCTCCGGTCTGTTTTCCTGATTCGGCCTTCGCTCTCGAGTTCCACGAGACGCGGTTGACTGACGTTCGGCGTCGTATTGAAACAGCGATCGACCTCGTCCCTGATCGCACCGTACCGCTGGCGTTTCCCAATCCACCACGCGATCCGTTCTTTGAGGTTTTTGCCTGGCACAACAAACGCACGTGCCGCGGCCTTCTCGTGTTCCGTGCCGTTGTGGTGTGCAGGTGGTGGTGCATCGAATAGCGATGCTTGTTTCATCACGATGCCTCCTCCCTGATCGCGCTCCGCTCGACGACCATCTCGAGGAGTTCCTCGGCCGTCGCCGGCGGTTCCATACCGAATGTGCCGCGAGCGAATGGAGCGAGCTGCTGGTACCAGATGCAGTCTCTGCGGTTCGTGTACTGGGTGCTCACGAAGAGGCGGTTGGTGCCTTGCTGCAGCCACGTGGGGCACATGTAGGTGAAACAGCAGAACGAAGGGCAGACGGGTTCCACCGGTTCGTCGATCATCTGATCGAGGCGTTTGAACCAGTCGGCTCTGTTCATCGATCCGCTCGCTTGGCGTTCCAGCGCCGCATGAGGTCAGTGTCCGACACGGAGCGGGTAGTTGCTGTTGTCCTAGTGTGCTTAGCACACTCTCCAACCTCACGCGGCTCCGTGCCCTTCATGGAGGTTGGAGAGTTGCTTACGCAACTAAGGGAGGTTGGAGCCCCCATCCCCCCTCCC
Organism: uncultured Gemmatimonadaceae bacterium; assembly: GCA_964436395.1. GTDB lineage: Bacteria > Gemmatimonadota > Gemmatimonadetes > Gemmatimonadales > GWC2-71-9 > JBDGYW01. The sequence goes on from CAYTDU010000559.1 coordinate 4,124, forward strand.
ACCTCACCTCCACCCTCCCCTCCAACC
>CAYTDU010000560.1:0-4149 GCA_964436395.1 uncultured Gemmatimonadaceae bacterium
GCTCAATCGCGGGAACCCGGAGCAGCGGTTCACCGCCATAGAACGCTATCGTGACCTCGCGTGGCGATTCACTCCCAGGAGTAGCCCAAGAATCAAACAGATACCGTAGGAGGATGTTCGCTACCTCCGGGCTCAAGTGTCGGCCGCTGCGGTGCTTTGAAGCCTCGTAGCATTCGCCGTAGCAGCAATAGATGCATCGCAGGTTGCAGGCCTCGGTCAACTCGAACGCTATCGAGCTTGTGGTTCGCAAGGCCCTTGCCACATCCTCTGTAGTCAAGCGCGGGCTCACCGCGGCGTGTCGATCATGCTCGGTGAAGAATCCAGCATCCTTCAGGAAGCGGAACTTGCGATAGTAGTAGTCGACCTCCGATCGATTCCACCGCGCGCATTCGACGGCCTCGGTGCCGTTGCCGAGTTGCTTTTCGTACCAACCGGCAGCCGACTCACCGCGACGGTGGACTGAGATGATTTCAAATAGCACGGGGTGGCAGAGCAGCAGTTCACCCCGGGCGATGTTGAAACAGTAGCGATTGCCGCGAGGAGTCGTGAACAAGTAGTAGTCTTTCACGGCTCGCACTCAGTCGGGTGTTCCACTTCGAGAGACGGTCTCGCGTTTGTCGCCATCCCAGATTCTGCAAAGGTCGTTGCGTTTCATGGCGTGCTCGTAGCGCGAGAGTGGTGGACAGAGGTTTTCGAACACGCACTCGTTGCATGGCGCAACACTCCCACGGGTTCTCAACCAGACGCTACGGCGCTGCAGTTCCAGAGCCGCAGCCTCCGCAAGCGTGCAGTCTCGAATGTTCCCAAGGGGGGATGTGTGTACGCTGGCACAGATATCTCCATTACATCGAATCACGAACGTGCCGAAGCTCACTCTGTTGACAACCGCGTTTCTGCGAATGTTCGCGAGACTCGGCGGCCGTTCAGCCAACCGATCGTATTTCAAGAAAACGCGCTCTTGGAAGAAAGGTTGGTTCCCGCCATCGAAGAACGGTGTGAGACGTACGCTCGCGGTACCACAGCAGTCAGCGGCATCACCGGCACGCGCAACATCCTGATCCGTGCAGACCAGGAAAGCGAACGTATGTGTGACATTCGCCTTCCGCAGGGCTCCCACCGCCATCGTCAGGTCTTCGCGGTGAAAATCCCACGGTACGGCGATCCTGAGCGACATGTCGTGTTGAGCTATCTGGCCCAACGCCTCCTGGTCTGTGGGGACATTCAGTAGATGTGTCCTCAGAGCGACTCGAGCCGAGCTTGGGCGTTGAGCGAGTTGATCGAAAAGCTGAACCAGAAACGGATAGTCGAAAATGTTACCGCCGACGAGTGTAATTGGGATCGATCTATCCGCAAGATAACCGAGCAACTCTTTGGCTATGATTAGCGGCAGCTGGTCCGACACGCCTTCGAATTTGCCGCAGCAAGGCACCTGGAGGTGCGCGCGAGCGCAGTAACTGCAGCCTTGCGTACAGTCGGCGTTCAGGTAGATAGTGGCCGCGCGCACGCAGCGATCCAGGTCTGCATTCTGAGGTCGAGGCGTACGTGTGGACGGCATGATCTGCAGAGGTTCGCCGTCCGACAGGTCTACATCCAACAGCTCGCCCGAAAACCCTCGCTGCACGGTGGCAACGAACTCGCGCAGCTCAGCATCTTCAGCCAGTTCCTTACCGGACATCCGAGTGATCGGGAAATGGTTGCCGGTCGATAGCACAGTTGCCCGCTTCGCGAGGTTATGGGTGTCGCTCCACCAGCGCAACTCGCCTGAAGCCGAATTGTAGAGTAGGAGATCGTCTCCTTTCACGCAGAGGTAAACATAGGGCTCGATGGTGAGCCAATATTCCTTGTGTTCGTCGAATGTCAGCATGGTCGGCTACAGGATGGGAGATGCGGGCCAGGAATCGGCCAGTTCAAAAACAACGTACTACGGACCAACCCGATGGTGCGTCCGGCCGTTGGAGACTGGCGGCCGGACGCATTAGCGTCATCTGCTGAGGAAAGACGCAGGCCCCTTCTGTTTGTTGGAAAGAGTTGTGCTGGCCGTCTTCTCCGCGTCATCGCCAATGCACACGCAAGCGCAACCGGTCAGCGATCCCATCACTCCCCCCGCCACCTCCTCGAGTTCCTCATCCGACAGTTTGTCGACATCTATCTGCAGGATCTTCTTCGATTTCCTCTCCACAGTACTTCCTCCTGGATTGAGCCAACTACAGTGTGGTGGATAGTGAGTAGCACAACATGACGCTTACAATGCAATGAGGTATCCGATTCGGCAAGTGTTGTGCGCGCCCAACAGTTGCGAGACAACCACCGATGAAATATCCGAAACGGAAACAACACAAGCACACCGAATCCCGGTGGCGTGTGGAATACGTCGAACGCCGTCATTAGACCTTCGCTGGCAACACCGACCAATCGCTCAACTCGCGCAAGACCTCCGACCGAAACGCTGTGGGCCAGGCAACCAGCCACAGTGATGCGTTTCCGGGATCCTGCCACCGCCTATGAAAAGATCCCTCGCACCGCGTGCCGCGCGGCAACCTAACCCCGGCAAGCACAAGCGTTCCGTCCGACACACCCGTCATCCCGTTGCACCATGACGCCTCCGCCCGCTGCGCCCAGATGTCGTTGCCGGTCAACTCGGCCAACTTGAGGTAAGCCGGGACGAAACGTACGGCCCAAGGATCGCGATGGTGATGTTGCGTCGAGACGGCCGTGCCGCCGAACGAATCGTATTGCATTGCCGCCAACATGCCGTCCGGCGGGATGGGTACCGTATGGTGGTACTGCCACGTTGCCGTGTAGTACGCCGCTGCTTCAGCGGCGCTCACGTATCCGCGGTCTTTCGTGATAGAAAAGAGCGTCAGACCGCTGTGGAGCAACGGCCAGGCGGATTCCTTGTCTATGCAGTCGGTGTCGAGCGCACCTACGGTCGTGAAGCCGAGTTCCTCGAACTCTTCGTGGTAAAACCGGAATGCGCGTTCGGCCGAGTCGAGGTAACTGCGGCTGTTGGTCGCACGATAGGCGGAGAGCATACCCGGTATGATGAATGCCCCAATTGTTCCGTCCAGACCGAGCGTGGTCCCATCAACGTACATCGCTGCCCCAATAGCGCCCTGGTGCGATGATGCTCGCAATGTAGTTTCGGACGACCCACGCACGAATCCTTCACAGAGGTGATAGACCATGCGTTTTACCCCTCCGATTCCGACCATCATCGTGGCAATCACGGTGTCCGCCTGCGCTGGCGGCGGATCGAATACCGATACGTTTTTGGCTCGTGACAGCGCTGGAATTCGCATCGTGGAGAATGTCGCCCCGGTGTGGGGTGAAGGGGGTGAGTGGCAGCTTAGCCCGCGGCCGGTTGTGGATATTGGCGGACAGCAAGGCGATCCTGACTAAGAGCTTTACCGAGTATCCAACGCGTTGACGCTGCTGGACGGTCGAATCGCCACGGCCGCCACCCGGAGGCACCCATGCTCCACGCCACCAAAGAAGTATTACTCGCGAGTCTCGATTGCCCCACCAAGGCTTGGTTGCTTCAAAACTCGGAAGGCACCCGCCACCTATCCGAGGCCGAACAGCTCAGAATGGATGACGGCCGAGAGGTGGGCGCGAAGGCGCGCGAGGCGATTCCGGACGGTGTGTTCCCAGCGCCGTTTGGATCGACGTCGACGGCGGAACGGACGGCGTCGCTCATCGCCGACGGTGCGATTGACGTCATTTATGAAGCGACTATTGAAGTTGGTGGCCTCGTCGCAAAGGCGGACATCCTGCGGCGAGCCGGACTCCTCGTGTCACGCGCCGTGTTGGTGCTTGTCGCAAAGGAGTATCGGCTAGGGTTGCCTCCGAGTGAGTTCTTTGTCGAGGTCGATCGTACCGCTGAGGTGAATGTTCTCGTGCCTCAGTTCGTTGCTCACTGGGACGCAGCGTCCGGTCTCGTGCTCGGAGCCGAGAAGCCGGAACCTGAGCTCATCTTCGCGTGCTGCAGCTGCCCTTACTATGAGGACGATTGTGTGGGCAAGGGTTTGGAGAATCCGCTGTTTGATCTGCCGCGCCTGAGTCAATCGAAGTTCGAGAATCTGAAGGCGCTCGGAGTTCACTCGATTGGCGACATTCCGGCGTCGTTCGACCTCACCGACAATCAGGAGC
>CAYTDU010000561.1:0-4139 GCA_964436395.1 uncultured Gemmatimonadaceae bacterium
AGTGTGAAACTAGTCCCATTTTCCGCTAGTTGAGATTTCTTCAAAACTCATATTGCGCGATGGCCCCATATTGCGCATCTTAATGGGATGTCGTTTACATGGTACGGAAACCAATCGCTCGCAGACAGCTGCAACTTCGGCACGTTGGCCGTGGTGTGGCCGTTGCTGGAACGGATGAATGTAGCGGGCATTATTAACCGGCATTTGCCTGCCGATCCGCGTGCCGAATTCGACCACGGTACGGTGTTGAGCTTGCTGATCGCCGCCAGACTTTACAGCCCGGTGGCTCTGGTGAACGTCGCGGGTTGGGCAGCGGAAAGCGGCGCCGACATTCTGTGGAATATTCCCGCGGAGAAAATCACCGACGATCGGTTGGGAAAATCTCTGGATGCTTTCTTTACACAACGACATTCGATTCTCGCTTCGTTGGCTTTGCACGTCGCACACGAGTTCTCCGTTCCCCTCTCGGAACTGCATTATGATCCGACGCATATCCTTCTGCACGGAGTGTACGAAGAATCGGAGCCGCGGGAGGATCTTCAAGTCGGCCAGCAAGTGCGGAGCAACGAAGCCTTGCCCCCGGCGCATATCACGCAAGGTCGCCCGATGAGCGATGCGCCCAAAGATGTGCAAATGATTCATGCCGGGCTGTGCACCGTCGTCGATGAATTTGGTGCCCTGCCCATTTTTGGTCATACTGTGGCGGGAAATCAAAATGGGCACACGGCTGTGGCCGAACAACTCGCCCTGATTAAGAAACACTTGAAGCCCCCGGCGTTGACCATCATTTCTGATCGGGGCACATTTTCGGCAGGCCATCTTCTGCGTCTGTCCGATGCGGGTTACCACGCGATCGCCGCGGCACCTTGGGATGACTTTCGTGCGCTGTTCGATGAGCAATGGAGTGCACTGACCTGGAAGCGGGCCACCTATCTGTCGTTGGAGCAACAACGCCGTCGCAGGCAGGGAAATTTGCCGCAGGAACACTACGAATTGGCCGTTCATCGACATCAATTGACGGATCGCGAATCGAAACGGTCCATCAACTGCCGCCTCATTTTTGTGTATAGCACAGCCGACCAAAAAGTGGCTGCGAAGAACCGGGAGAAATCCGTCCAGAAGCTTCGTGATGGATTGGCAAAGATCGCACAGAGCGTCGCCGACGGTCGCAGAAGCACGGATCCGACTTCGGTCGCTCGTCGTGTTAGCAAACTCTTTGGGAAACGACAGGCGGCGGATTATTTTTCCTACGAGATGATCCCTTTGAGCAACAAGGAACGGGATCGATTGCCACCGCCTCAACGTGGTTGTAAGCGTCCTACGCACCGATTTGAGTTCACCTATCACAAGCAACTCGCGGAACGCGATGCCGAATATGATGGATACTCGGTATTGGTGACGACCGTTCCAAGAGACCAAAGTGCCAATCTCCTCTTCTCGAAGTACAAGCAACAGAGCTACTCAGAATTGGCCAATCATGAATTCAAAACGCCACTGGCGGTCCATCCCGTGTTTCTGAAATCACCACATCGGGTAGAAGCTTTAGTCTTCCTCATGATGGTGACCTTGACACTCTACTTCCTCATCCAGCGGATCTATCGTCAAAATGTGGCCGAGGATGCACCCCTCAAAGAGAGACGCACCACCACGCAGACGATCTTACGAGCTTTCAATCGGTACACACTGCTCATCCATCGCACACGACTGGGACGTGAAGTTCAGCCGACTCGGCTAACAACACGCCAACGCCAGATCCTCCAACAACTCGGGTTTGATACACCCGCTCAAATACTCAGTCGGAGACTGCCTCGTGCACCCTAGCATCCCGTCGGCCAATGCCGCCCGCGGATCCCCCTTTGCAACGTACACCAACTAGCGGAAAATGGGACTAGTGCTCTGTCACAGCTAAGAATTAGGATGGCACTGCGCAGTGATAGGGGTAGGGAAGGCTCATTGAGTTGAGCCTCCCCTCCCTCCGAACCGTACGGGCGGTTCTCCCGCATACGGCTCTCCAGTTGATAGTTTTACCTGAAACAGGATTGGCATTCACGAGCGTGGGCCGCCGTCAAGCTGAACAGCCCAAGCTCCGCGAAGAGGCGATTGGGATAGCGATGATGATCGAGACCTCGACCTCGGCCTCTCCCACCGTGGCGTTTGCGGAGAATGCTCCGCAGCCGACCACGAATCCAGCGATCCAGGTCGCAGAATGTTGTGACATAGCAGTGTTTGAAGTATTCAAACCAGCCACGTAACAACCGGTTGAGGTCGACGATGGTCATCTGAAGGCTGCGGCCACTGGTACGCTTGGTCTTGCTGCGTATGGCATCCTTGAACTTCGTGAGACTCTTGCGCCGCGGAAAACGGCGGTGTCGTATGAAGCGGTACCCCAGGAATTCAAAGCCCTCTTCGTCCACATGGACAATCTTCGTCTTGGTCGGGTGCAGCGTCAGACCGTGCCCGGTCGTCCACTGCTGGACCAAGGCGAGAGCAGCTTCGGCCTCCTCACGCGTTTGGCATTGGATCACCAGGTCGTCCGCATAGCGTGTCATCTCATATCCCGACGAGGCCATCTCATGGTCCAGTTCGTTCAGGTAGAGATTGCTCAGTAAGGGGCTGATAATCGCCCCTTGCGGTGCGCCGCTGGTGGGAGTCCAGTGCTCCAAGCCATCCATCACCTCAGCTTGCAAAAATTTCTCCACGAGTCCAATCACCTGATTGTCAGCCACGTACTTGCGTAGTTCCTGAATCAGCCTGTGGTGAGGGATCGTGTCAAAATAGGACTTCAGATCGACGTCCACCGTGTAATTGTAACCCTTCTTGACCAAGCCATCCACGCGACGCAGTGCGTCTTTACAACCCCGATCGGGGCGGAATCCGTAGCTGTGAGGCGCGAATTGTCGTTCCAATATGGGTTCCAACACGTGGCGCAGAGCGGCCTGGACCACGCGATCACGAACCGTGGGGATCCCCAGAGGCCGTGTTTCACGCGTACCAGGTTTCGGAATATGCACCCGCTTGATCGCCTGCGGGCGATAGTCGCCGCTCTGCAGTTGATCATGAAGTTTCGTCAGATTCCGCATCAGCCCTGCCGTGAAGTCTTCGATCGTGACATGGTCTATGCCGGGTGCCCCTCGATTTGCGGCCACCTCACGGTATGCCGAGAAGAGGTTCTCCGGACGATAGACCTTATCTATCAGACTGTGCCATTTTCCTCCTCGAACTCGTTGATATTCCAGAGTTGCCAACATCGGATTGGTCCATACGCTCGGTTCCGTCCAGGCCCAGTGGGTCAGGTCGTCTCCAGAGAATCTAGCCCCTGACCGAAAACTCGAAGGAGCTTTCGTCGAGGGCATTAAATCTGGTGGGGTTTCCGCTTGCATGACTGTTCCGATCTATCTCCCTGCGTTCCTTTGCTCGACCGGCATTACTCGGTGTCGAAGCTCTTATGAACGCTCTGACTTCTGTGGCGGCAATCCATCCATCGCGCGTGACTCTATGGGGGGAGCTGCTCTCGATGTCTTGGATTGACTAACCCGCAACAGATCTCCCTGCTTATGTCGTTGAACCTTCCTGCCATTCCGCCTCCAACCACCCCCCGTGGCCCCCGGTTCGATCTGTTTCTTATCCGGAGCTGACCGTCTTCTACCTTGTTCTACCGGTGTGCCGGTGTCGTACGGCATCTTGGGCTTCGCCACTTCCCAGCAGGCTCGCCACCACGACAGGCCGAATCGAGTTCGTCATCCTACGGACTGGCAGTTCACTTCCAGTTGCTCTCCACCCCCTTTCACAAGGACGCAGTTACTTTCCGTTACAGGCCTCAGATCAAGGCCGGGAGACGACTTTCACGTCTCTGATTCAACGCCTTCGCAGGCGCACTGGCACCGCACTCCGTGCGGTGAAGGCAATGTCCAGGACATTAGGGCAACAAGCGTGTGCCGCTTTCTACGCCGCGGAGCGGCGTGCCACACTGGGTGCTCCGTGCGCGGAGGCATGATCCATAACGCTGCAGATGCCCGAAGGAATGGAGCACGGAGCCCCTCTGTTGTTCGTTCTCTGTTCTTCCTTCCTCCACGCTCTCGATGCTTTATTCCCGGTCGCGTCCCCGCAGTCCGGGGGCTTGTCGCGGCGTGTCAGCGATC
>CAYTDU010000562.1:0-4135 GCA_964436395.1 uncultured Gemmatimonadaceae bacterium
GCACCCTCAAACCACTGCGCTCGGCCACCATCGACCTCAACGGCGTCATCGCCACCTTCCCTCCGGCCATAAACACCCAGGTCAAGACCATTCTGGATGCACTGGAAGCCTAAAGCTCAAGGCACTAAGGCAAATGACCCAACTCGGGTCGGAGCGGTCCCGCGGTCCGTTCGCCGTCACCACAGTGGCGGCGTCCAACGTCCCCGCGGGTGCTGACATCGCGATCATCGTCTCCTTCACGAACTCACCTGACCCGCGTGGGCTCCCTCTCGGGCCGAGCACACCGCTCGTATCCGGCCGGTTCGACGTCCCCACGGCCAGGAGGTGACCGCTTTCTGGTGACACCCTTCCCGTCGCCTTTCGGCGCACCGGCTTTCGCTTCTCGGGTCATCCTGTTCCCGGCTGGGAATTGCACCTTCCTTACGGTCGGCCGACCAGCCAACAGTGGCTGGACCCAGACGGGGTTTCCACGTTCCACATGCATAAGACACGAACGGAATGGGCGCCCTCTATACCCCGGGGACGATGGTGCTCACCCAGCCGCTTGCCGATCAGCAGCCGGCATCCGCCGCCTTCCACCGGCACGTCCCTGAACTCGGCCCGGTACCGCTTCCCTTCCACCCGGGCCTTCAACATGACGAGGCATCAACCAAGGGTTCATCCGTATTCGCCCGCCCGTTCTTCTCCTCACCCGTAGCCCACGGAAGGAACGAGGGCACTTCGGCTTTCACCCTGGGCTTCGCACCCCGCAGTTACCCGCGGCGCACGCCAGAGCGGAGACCGGCCACTGAGCACGGACCGGGAATCACGTCACCATCAGGTCCTCCATCATCGTGATCCACTTACTGTATGCGACCTCGTGTCGCACTCGGCCTTGTTGCCCTCAAAGCAGCCAATCTCCAGGGGGAAACCCGGTGCGGTCGACCAGCAGGCCCACCACGATCTGCGGATCGACGCGGCGCTCCTTGGAGAAACCGACCCGGCGCAGGTCGTCTTCAGTTTCGGCCTCGAAGTACAAGGTAGTCACGTCGTAGAGCAGCAGGTTCAACCCGCCCCGACCGGCAGCGTGGGTGAAGCACCGTGCGGCGATCACGTCCTGGTATTCGCCGGTCGTGACCTTCGCGAGATGACGTTGAATCGTTCTGTAGGACAATGTCTTTGCGCCCAGATCGGCAAGAACGCGGGACGCGTCGGCCTTTCTCGTGGGCTCCACGATCCGCGCGATCACCAGGTCCCGGAACACCGCATCGCCGACAGCGTCGAAACCGAGCCAGCCATAGACCGCAGCCAGGACGTCATAAAGCAGACGCGAATGAGTCGCGGCGCCGGCACCCCCACATCGCGATCCCCGACGGGCATCAACTCGCCGCGGCGCCAATCAGCGACGGCGTCCACGCGCTGGGTCCGCGCGGGGACCTCGATATCGAGAACCCCCTGATCCTCGGCGACCATCCGCCGGGCCCGCTCCAGCAGGATCCCCAACTGGGCGTCGGTGTGAGCTGAGCCGACATGGGCCAAAACCGTGCGCTGACCATGATGTTTACGCACCACCTGCACCGCCACCGCGCCCGAGGCCGTGCGCACCTTCCGCACATACGCCACGGCCCGAACCTACCCGCTTAGTGCCCCAAACAGGGCACTGAAACCACAGAAATCGCAGTTCAGCCGACCGCCGGTAAAAAACGCAGCCCACCATGTCCTAACTCGGGTATGAAACTGGTTGAGGGGCTTCGGGGAATCTCGTCTGCTCCGCTCGGGCAAATGCGCAATCGGAGTGTCTCTATGCAAGGATAAGAGCGCGGCTCGCAGGGATGCGGCACGCGGTATAAGCCTCCATTGCCGAAACGCTCGGGGAGTAGATGAAAGTCATTGTGACGGGAGCAGCAGGATTCATCGGGAGCTCATTGGCTGAACGCTTAATCCGCGAAGGATGTGAGGTGTTAGGCGTTGATTGTTTCAGCGACTACTATAACCGCAGCCTCAAGGAAGCCAACCTGGCGGAGCTAGTCGATGCAAGAGGTTTCAACTTAGTAGAGACTGACCTCAACACCGTAGATTTAGCGCCGCTCGTCAAGGATGTTGAGGTGATTTACCATCTTGCGGGCCAGCCTGGTGTTCGTAAGTCGTGGGGATCTGATTTCGCCCAATACATAACAGACAACATCTCAGCGACGCAAAGGTTACTGGAAGCTGCACTCCATCATGCGAATGATCTGACGCGATTCGTTTACGCTTCATCGTCGTCCGTCTATGGTGACGCAGAACGTTTCCCGGCGGAAGAGACGGACTGCCCTCTTCCGCGTAGTCCTTATGGGGTGACAAAACTTGCTGGCGAAAACTTGGTCGGTCTGTATGCCAGTAACTTCAACTTGCCCTGCGCTAGCCTGCGGTTCTTTACGGTATACGGCCCGAGGCAGCGGCCTGATATGGCGTTTAATCGATTCATTTCTTGTGCATTGCAATCGCGAAGTTTGCAGGTTCATGGCGACGGAACACAGATCCGTGAGTTTACTTACATCGACGATATCGTCGAAGCGAATGTCATTGCCGGTTGGGCACAAATTGACCCTGGTGTGATCATCAATTTATCTGGCGGAACGGCAATCTCGATTAACGAGGTTCTCGATTTGCTTGAGGATATTCACGGTAGGCCTCTCAATCTGGAGATGGGTGAGGCCGCACTTGGCGATGTGTTTCGTACCGGCGGAAGTACGGATCGGGCGTTAAATCTGCTCGGTTGGCAACCGAAGGTCGAGATCCAGTCCGGCCTCGCGCGTGAATACGAGTGGCTAGCCACGGAGGTTAGGTAGGAACGCATATGCGGAGTTCCGAATGTGATTTCGAAGAAGCGAAGCGGATAGGAAGTAGGTATCGGACACCTGAAAGTGTCGTGTTCATCGTCAATACCGATCAACATTTCCTAAGCCATCGGGCCACTTGGGGCCTCGCGTTGCAAGCAGGTGGTGCCAATGTAGCGGTAATCGCTGAAGACACTGGGTCGTCTGCGGCTATCCGCAGCCTTGGATTCACATTCATTCGCGCAGGTATTGGACGGGAATCGGGCACGAGTCTTAAGGCTACTGCCAACGCTGCCAGCATAATTCTCGCCTCGTTGCTCCGGATACGCCCACAGGTTGTTTTTCTTGTACACCAAGCTGCGTACACGGTGGGATGGCCGGCGGCGTTGTTACTTCGGGATACGTCTTTTATACGCGTCGCGGGCGGCGTGGGTCGAGCGCTCGACACGCGGTCGAACAGAACTTGGGCAAGCCAAGTCGTTAGGGCCTCGGGTCGTGCCGCCGATCGCTTAAGCAACGTGTTCACGCTTTTCCAGACCGAGCACGACCGCCAGATATTCATCGGGCTTCGGTTACTCAAAGATGTTGGCCGGTCATTGGTAATCCCCGGAACAGGGATCGGAATGGAACGCTGGTATCGTGAGCATGACCGCGATTATTCCAAGCCCATTATCTTGTTCGCCTCCCGGCTGTTTAGAGAGAAGGGCATCTACGAATTTGTCGAAGCAGCACGACAGCTCCGAGGCATGAACTGGCGGTTCCAGGTTGCAGGTCGACCTGATACGGGCGTCGACAGCGCTGTATCTGAGGAAGAACTGAGTAGCTGGCGCCGGGAGGGAGCAGTTGAGATACTCGGACATCGAACGGATATGGACTTCGTTCTTGGAAGGGCAACCCTGTTTGTTCTTCCGACGCGGCATCCGGAGGGAACCCCCAAAGTGCTGATTGAAGCTGGGGCCGCTGGTCTTCCGGCGATCGTATCGGCACACCCTGGCTGCATGGCAGTTGTTGAGGCTGGTGTCACAGGAATCGTTCTGAGCTCGGAGCCTTTGGCTGATGAGTTGGCATCTGCCATCGAGGCACTCGCGTCCGACCCAGGCAAGGCGCGCTCGCTTGGCTCAGCGGCCAGCGAGCGGGTGCTAACGCTCTTCTCTCTAGAAGCTGTGCTGACGCAATTGCTGGAATGGAACTCAATTTGCGCGGTCAGGCGGTCCGCCTGAGTTTGGTCACCTGACTTAGCCTCGATTTTTCGTAGGGGTGGTTCGCGGGGGGCTCTGAGCCCGGTGGGTGGCGGTGTGGGTGTCCACGCCTCCGATGATGGATCGTGTGCTGGCTGC
>CAYTDU010000563.1:0-4130 GCA_964436395.1 uncultured Gemmatimonadaceae bacterium
CTCCGTGTCCGTCTCCGAGGTGAACGCGTGCCCGCGCTCCTGCAGATACTGCTTGAGCACCGTGTGGTTCTCGATGATCCCGTTGTGGATCACCGCGATGCCGTGCGCGTGCTCCGTCCCGTCCGTATGCGGGTGCGCGTTCTCGTCGCTCGCGATGCTGGCCCAATACTACGGGATCAATGACAAGCCCTGGCTCGTCGCCGAACACTTCGTCGCCGGCCCTGACGAGGGCCTGATGAACATCTCCTTCATGTTGGGATCGCTTGAAGCTTATATGGAGGACGTGCACGGTCTTGACTCCGAGGGTAAGACTTGGTGGGCCTGGAGCTATGATACGTTCCGCAACTACGTGATGGAGAAGGTCGCCGGCGGTGACCCGGTCTGGGTCGGCAGCCCGGATGCCGAACATGCAGTGATCGTCACGGGCTATGACGATACTCACGTCTACCTCAATGACCCCAGCGGGGCCTTCTTGCCAGATGACTGGGATGAGCAGCATGAGACGCTCATCAACGAGACGGTCACGTGGGAATTCTTCCGCGATCAGATGATCTGGTGGCTTGAGCCGAACGGATTCACATTCGTCATCACTGAGCCTATTGCCGCATCCCCCCGTAAGGGCACGATCTATTCCCATCCAGGAATGGTGGAGTTCTCCAACAGCTACGAGACTGATTCGTACAGATACCTGAAGCTACGCTGGGACGGTGGATACAATGGATTCACTCTTCGTCACTACCCCGGCATCATCTGGGAACCTAATGACCTCCCATCCGACTGGTATCCAGAGGACAATGACGAGGCCAACGGCTGGCTGCTCTACAACGTCACTCGAGCTGACAATATGTACTTCGAGGTCCAGCTGGCGAATGCCTATCCGGTACTTCAGGAGTTCTACGTGACTTGGGCGATTGCGGACTTGGAAGGAGGACCGCCCCTTCGCGACGGACGAACCAACAACATCCAGGTCCTTCCGGGATGGAACGGAGTCTACGGATCCGGGCCGAGCATCATCTTGCTGACGACGTCTGGATACTCGGATGTCGAGTCCACTCCTGGCGACGACCAAGACAACGATGAGGATGGTATAGTTGATGAGAATTTCACCTCCGAAATTCTCTGGCTATCGGATCTGCCGGTGGACCAAACGTACCGCGTAACGATGCAGCTCTGGAACGCGGCTGACGACGGACTCGAGGATGAAGCTGGCTTCCTCTTCAATTTGGACGATCATGATCCGGTTGCCTACGCATTGCCTACCGTTGCCCCGGAGTGGCCTTGGATATCGAGCGGCACCCCCGGGAGGTGGATTGCATTCGACTTCCAGGTCACGAATGGTGGACCCCAGCCCGACGTCTTCTGGTTTGGTGGGCCCGAGCTGGCGAGCATGGAGTGGTCAGTGATGGAAGGCTGCACCGAGCTGACTGATACGGATAGCGACGGACGGATTGACACGGGAGAGATTGGATCCGGCAGCTCCAAGGATCTGACCCTGAGGGTCAAGGTCCCTGACGATGCCAGCGAGGACGTCCTCGATATCGAGTTCAACGTCGTCTCGACCAAGGATGGGGCTCGCCGCCGCCGCGTTGGGATTCAGCTGGACGTCAACCATATCCTCCCGAATCTTGCCGACGGTGATTGGGCGTGGCACTGGGACGAATGGATTTCACCAGAGACGCCGCTGTTGATGAACGAGTATGGCTTTGAAGGGCTCATGGTCCGTCTGGGTCACTTCAAGATGGACACTCCGGGGCACTTCGTGGACTTCGGATTCGATGCGTCGGATATCTCCGATTTCAATCAGCAGATCCACGGCGTATTCAGCTTCGGCCATGACTTCCTGGAACACCTGGAGGGAGATCCGCAGGCTGTCATCGAGAGCGAGATCCTGCCCAACCTGACCAGCGCACTGAATCGCATGGGCAACGTCGTTGTGGGATGCCAGTTGAATCTCGAGCCACGTGACAATCCGGGCTATGACTACCTCGCTCTTTTCGCCAAGACGCTGAAGCGTACCCGCGAGGAATTCGGCGAGGAGTATTGGATCAGTTTCACCCCCCAGGTTTGGATGTTGGAGCAGCCGGGATTCTGTGCGGTGGAGAACTGGGCCGACCTATTGGTGCCCATGTTCTATGACTACGGGTGGGAACCGTACTTCGATGCCAACTTCGAGGTCACGGACCCAGCTTGGATCGAAGCAACCTTGCCCACGGTTGAGGATCGCAACCGGCCCTATGTGGTGGGTATTCCGTCATATGACTACTACAAGTACTACGGTCCAGGAGGTGACTTCGTCGCCTGGGATTGGCAGTGGGATGGAGGCATTGACCAATACGCGAGCGATGATCGGTTCGATTTCCAGACTCGGATCCTCAATTGGCACACGAATCCCGAGGATGGGCATCAGTACAGCGGTGATAACATCTACATCTTTCAGGCCTTGGAAGACATGACCTTCCACGGTATCTCGATGCAGGCGGGGGGGCACGTCAAGATCGACGAGTTGGGTCCCGAGTGCATTCGCCAATGCCGCGCAATCGCCAGTGCTCCGAGCTGGAGTCTCAGCCACGGATCGGTCGTATTCCGAGTTGGAACCACTGACGAAAACGAATGGGCGGCCACCTATGGTGGTCAGGAGAGAACCGTAGCCCCTCACATCCAGCTCTATGAAGTTGGGGACAACGCAAGCAAGGCACCTTCGAGACCTGGGATGGACCGAGAGGAGCGAACGCTCTGGGTTCGGCTGACCAATACCGGCGAGGAGCAGAGCTTGGCCGATCGTTGGGCCGCAGGGATCCACCTCCACCTCGAAGACGATGTGACATTCGTCGGCAATGCGCTCGACGAGGGCGGATTCGATGAGATCGTCATGTATCGCGTCGATGGAGATGAACTCGTCGAGGTGACCGACTTGCAGGAGGCTGACTTCGTCGAGTTTTTGGAACACCGCCTGGAAATCGGGGAGACGGTGGATACCGGTTTCTTCACCCTGACATCGACTGGGGGCGGAGCGTTGGCCTATCGAGCGTGGGCATGGTCACTCGATGATGCGCCGTTCTCTGGAGCCGAACCGTATTGGGATCCGGATCAGGAGCGGCTCGAGACGAAGGTCATGCGCGACCCCGCCGATCCGAACGTGGTCAACGACGAATTTGACGGTACGCCACAGGTATTGGACTACGAAGCTCATCGACTCCTGTTCGCTCCCGATACGGAGGCTCCAACAATGGAGCCCATTGTCGAAAGCGAGAACCAATTCTGGAATCAGCCTCCCAGCTTCGACAACTTCGGCTTTGATGACAACGAGAATCTCGATCGGGGCGGCTATCAGATGAATTCATACAGCCCCGGAAACTGGACTCACCTCTTCACCGATTGGCCGGGCGATTCCTGGGATCACGACGGTTGGTCAGTGCCGACAGAGGTGTGGGGCGGCTTGGCAGAGGGTAACCACCGACTCTACTTCATGGCGGTGGATGATGCGGAGAACGCGGCCGGGATCGACGGTGAATGGTCATGGGGTTTCCGCAAGGACGTGACGGCGCCGGCAGCACCGGAGAACATCACAGCAGACGGCGCGAATCCCAGCCCCCCGAGTGAGGATCGCAGCTTCCTGATTGATTGGGTCAATCCGTCTGATCTGTCCGGCATTGCAGCCGCCCGCTATCAGCTCGGTGAAGAGCCCGGCCAAGCTGTTCCTGGAACCCGCACGATCGATCATCCCTTCCAGGTGGAAGTGCCGGACGAGATTGGCGACTACATGCTGTACGTGTGGCTGGAGGATGGCACCGGCAATTGGGACTCGCGGAACTGGGCCTCGGTCGAGCTGCGCTACGTTGGGGGAGATCACCCGCCTGTGGTGACCAGTGTAGGGCCCTCCTCCGGGATCTTCCGTGATCCCGTCGATCTCTTCTGTGAAAGCCATGATCCCGACCAGGGCGACGAGGTTGTGGCTGAGAGATACGCGTGGGGGCCTACAGACGAAGGCCCCTGGACGGACGTTGGCACCGACGACACACCCGAAGACGCATTTGCGTGGCCCTCGGGCCTCAATGAACCCGAGGTTTGGATTCGAGCTTCGGCATACGCCGGCGGCGTATGGGGTGAGTGGTTGGTGGCCGATGGAAGCA
>CAYTDU010000564.1:0-4125 GCA_964436395.1 uncultured Gemmatimonadaceae bacterium
AGAACGGCGATACATTCACCAAAACCGGTTGTCGTACCCAGTGTGCTCCTTTTGTCTGCTAGACTGGCTTTCCATGCAGCTTCACTGGGCACCATACTGTATCTTACGGGCAAACTCCGGCAGCGTCAAGTGTGGTTCAACAAGACTATAAAGCAGGCCAGCCCTGGCTTGATGAGAGGAGCACAAGCTGCTGGTTGCCTGGTGATCGGCACTCAGCTATAGTGAGACGCAATCAGCGGAGATGGGAGACGCGATGAGGTTCCTTATTGAAGGCACGAGGATCTGGGACGGCGCGGAGGGTGTGATCGACGATGGCGCGATTCTGATCGACGGAGAGACGATTGAGGCGGTCCTCCCAAGCGAGTCCTCCCGCGAAGTACCTTTCCCCGTCGAGCGAATCGATGGGAGAGGAAAGTTGGCCATCCCCGGCCTCGTCAATGCCCACGCCCATCTCTACAGCAGCCTTGCCCGCGGGATGAGCGTGCCGGGCTTCTCTCCGAGTTCGTTCACGCAGATCCTGGAGCAGCTATGGTGGCGGTTGGACAAGGCCCTCGATGTCGACTCGGTTCGGACGAGCGCCCTCGTCGGCGCGATGGAGGCCGCCCGCTGCGGGGTGACCACCTTGATTGACCACCACGCCAGCCCGCATGCGATTCCCGGATCTCTCGACGCGGTGCACGATGCCGTCTGCGAGAAGGTGGGCCTTCGAGCAGCACTCTGCTACGAGGTCTCCGATCGCGATGGGCTTGCCCGACGCGACGAGGGGATCGGGGAGAATCTTCGGTTCATCGACTCCATCGCGCCCGAGAACAGACGGTGTGCCGCTTCGTTCGGGCTTCACGCATCGTTCACCCTGTCCGACGAGACGCTCGGCCGCGTGGCCGAACAACTGCCGGAGGACGCCGGCGTGCACATTCACGTCGCGGAGGGCCCGGAAGACGAGACGCAGTGCGTCGCAGAGCACGGGATGCGCGTTGTCGAACGGCTGGATCGATTCGGCCTCTTGCGCCAAAACTCGATCCTCGTTCACTGTCTCCATTTGGACAAAGAAGAGAAGGACCTAGTTGCGGAGCGCGACGCCATCGTTGTTCACAATCCGCGTTCGAACATGAACAACGCGGTCGGTACCTTTGACCTTACCGGCTTTCTGTCGCGGAACGTTCTCACAGGGTTGGGGACCGACGGCCTTGGGGCCAACATGCTTGGAGAACTGTTCACTGCCGGACTTCTGCAAAAGCACTCCCAGGCAGATCCACTCGCTGCTCCGTTCTCGGCGCTACAGCGTCTCCTTTTCAACAACAACACAGACATCGTCGAACGATTATTCGGAATCAAGGTCGGAGGGATCGCACCCGGATGCCCGGCAGACATCGCGCTTGTCGACTACACCCCGCCCACGCCGCTTGCGGCCGACAGTCTTCTCGGGCATCTGTTGTTCGGCATCTCGGTTCACACGCTGCGTGTCTCGGATCTCCTCGTCGCCGGACGCTTGATCTTGAGGGACGGATGGTTCGTCGACCTCGATGAGGAGGCAATCTATGCGCACGCCAGAGAACAGGCAAAGGCATTGTGGGAGCGCATCGCGTGAAACGGAGGATCCGATTCTCGGCTTTTTCTGCTTCTATAAAGGGTAAGACATGTCGGACAGAATGAACCCTCTCCCGTTCGAGGTCTTGCTCGACTGGATCCTGAAGGAGTATGAAACGCATCGCTCCATCTTCGGGATCGACCGCTCGCTGTTCTACACGCCCAAGCCGACCGTGCCCTATGCCATCGCGGAACTCTTCGGGCAGCACCTCGCCACTCCCATCGGCCCTGCCGCAGGTCCGCACACCCAGCTTGCCCAGAACATCCTCTGTGCGTGGCTTTCCGGCGCCCGCTTCATCGAACTCAAAACGGTTCAGATCTCAGATGAGCTGGAGATCCCCCGCCCGTGCATCGACATGGAGGACGAAGGGTACAACGTCGAATGGTCGCAGGAGCTGAAACTGGACCAGTCCGCGGAGGAATACATCAAGGCGTGGGCGCTGATCCACATTCTACGCCGGCTGCTCGGCTTTGAGAAGAAGGTCCCTTTCGGCACCGTCTTCAACATGAGCGTCGGCTACAATCTGGAGGGGATCCAAAGCCTGCGGATGACGCAGTTCATGGACCGGCTGGAGGACGCCTCTTCGAGGATCGCTGAGATCCAGGAGATCCTGCAAGAGCGCTTTCCCCAATTCGCCGACCTCAAGATCCCCGCCCGCATCATCAACAACGTCACCCTTTCCACCATGCACGGCTGCCCGCCGGACGAGATCGAACAGATTGCCCGCTACCTCCTCGTGGAAAGGGGCCTACACACCACGGTTAAATTGAATCCTACGCTGCTGGGCAAAGAGACGGTCCTGCGGATTCTCCACGACGATCTGGGGTTTCGCGGGATTCAGATCCCAGACGACGTTTTCGAGCACGACTTGCAATACGACCGGGCAGTCGAGCTGATCAGATCGTTGAAGGAAGTCGCTGACAAAAGAGGACTGACCTTTGGGGTGAAACTGAGCAACACCCTGGCGACGGCTAACCACAAGGGCGCCCTTCCCGGTGACGCGATGTACATGTCGGGCCGCGCCCTCTACCCGATTACTATTAACCTGTTCCACAAGCTCGCCCAACAGTTCGACGGCAAGCTGAACGTCTCCTACTCCGCCGGGGCCGATGCGCTCAACATCACAGCCCTCCTTGCCGCCGGCCCGCGGCCGGTCACCGTCGCCTCGGACCTGCTCAAACCGGGCGGCTACTCCAGGTTTCTCCAATACCTGGAGAACCTCGAGGCGGAGATGCATACGCGGGGTGCCACTAGTTTGGAGAATCTTTCTTCGGAAAAGCTGATCTTCCTGGAACAAGCGGCCACTTCCGCCCTTGCCGATCCCCGTTACAAGAAGGGCTACCATCCTCACGGTCTGCCCAAAGTTGACTCCGAGCTTGATCTTTTCGATTGCATCACCGCTCCCTGTGTCGAGCAGTGTGCGGTCTGCCAAGACGTCCCGGAGTACGCGTGGCTGATCGCACAAGGGGCGACCGATCAGGCACTGGCCGTCATCCTTTCCCGCAATCCACTTCCAGCGGTGACCGGCTACGTGTGCACCCACCTGTGCCAGACCCGCTGCACGCGCAACAACTACGAGGAGCCGGTAGCGATCCGGGCACTAAAGCGGTTTGCCGTCGAAAACGGAAGTGTGACTGTCTCTTCGGCTAGAAGGAGTGAGCACAAGGTGGCGATCATCGGCAGCGGACCGTCGGGATTGGCCGCCGCCTACTTCCTTTCCTTATGTGGCGTTTCGGTCACGATCTACGAAGCCAAGGACGTTGCGGGAGGGATGCTCGCCATCGCTCCCGAGTTCCGGCTACCGCACGCAGTCGTCGAGCGAGACATCGCGCGGATCACCACGTTGGGCGCCAAGATCGAACGCTCTCACCCGATCACCACGCCTCCGGAGGGGCTGCTGAAAGCCGGCTTCGATGCCGTCTACGTCGCGTGCGGGTTCCAGAAGGACGCAACGCTTCAGTTCGAGGGGGCAGACGCCGAAGGCGTCTTCGGCGCTCTCTTCTTCTTGGAACAAGTAGCGCGCGGGAAAAAACCGGACTTAGGCTCCAGACTTCTGGTGATCGGCGGTGGGAACACCGCGATGGACGCCGCCAGGACCGCCCAGCGGCTCACCGGCAACCCGGTCACCGTCCTCTATCGCCGAACCCGGGCCGAGATGCCGGCCGAGAAGGAGGAACTGAAAGACCTGTTGGATGAGGGCAACCTCCTGGAAGAGCTCATTTCGCCCAAGAGAGTAATTCGAAAGGATGGCCGAGTGGTAGCGTTGGACTGTGTACGCAACATGCTCGGTGAAACCGACGCGAGCGGACGAAGAAGACCAATCCCCATAGAGGGAAGCGAGTTTCAGATTAAGGCCGACTCGATCATCGTGGCGATCGGTCAGCGACCCGACGTCTCCTTCCTCGACGGCAGCGCCGTCTCTCTGGACGCGCGCGGAGCGATCCCGGTTGATCCGAAGACCGGGCTGGCGGACGCGGCCAGTGTGTACGCCGGAGGGGACGCCGCCCGCGGCCCGGCGATCATCATCGAGGCCTGCG
>CAYTDU010000565.1:0-4125 GCA_964436395.1 uncultured Gemmatimonadaceae bacterium
TCAGCATGCCCACGCGGTAGCTCAGGTCGGTGACATCTTCATTGCCATACTCGATCGGTGGAATCTCTCCGAGCCGCGGCGAGTTTTCGAACTGCCGCACCAACTACGGCGTATGCGATCGGCCTGAGCCTCCACAGCTCTGTATTCATTGTCGCGAGCGAATACGTCCACGAGCAGCACTTCGTGGAAAGTTGCCAAGCCCTCGTCCCATCTCGGACTAGGTCGTTCTGCGAGCTCAACGTTCCAGAGGTGGCTGGCTTCGTGGTAGAGCTGCGTCGGATTGTCGGGGTCCTCGAACCCCGAAGCCTGAAGCAAGATAGTTGCAGCATCGGCCTGGGAACCGTAACCCGTCGGAACCTCGATAATCGTGAGGCCTCTGAAGTCGTGCATTGGACCGAACCATTCCGTGTACTGATTCACAGCGCGCAGGAACTCACGGGCGATTCTCTCGGCTGAGCTGCGATCCTCTGCGAAGTGGAACACCGTTAGCCCTTCGCGCTCGGTCAGCTCGTACGGAGCAATCGAGATGTCCATGCGTATTCGGGATCGATGTGATCTTGCACGTACCGCATTGCCTCGGTGTAACCCTGCAACCAACCTTCCCACGTGAGTGACAGCGTCAGTTCTTCTTCGGGCTCGAGTGACGGTGTTGTTACCTCCACGTAGTCCACGTGCAACTGTTCCCAGTCATCGAACGGGAAGATCTGCTGCGAGAATTGGAGCGAAGTGCCGTCGAGTGTCGTGACTTCCGTGACCTTCATCATTCTGTAGAGCAAGAGCGGAATGTGCCTCACGGCATGGTCTGACTTGTTCCTGACTGTCAATTGTCCGGAGCCATTCACGCGCTGCTCGTCGCAGTCGACATCGAAATCGAGCGCGTATGAAACTGGCGCGACGTCCACGCTTCGCTCTGAGAACGGGGCGTTCTCGGAGACTTCTGAACAAGCCTATGAATGCGATTGGGAGCACAGCGGCCATCGCTGCGCCGATGCGGCTCAACGCCGACGCGGAGTTTGTTGCCACGAGATGTCCTCTCCTTACGCTCCCGGACCAAACATGACAAGTATGAACTCCCCGTATTGACCTTCTTCCGCCCAGAACTCGTGTGTCATCCCCGCCGGTACCAGGACCGCGAACCCCTCCGTGAGTTCCTTTTCGATTCCTTCCAGTCGAGCCTGGAACCTCCCGCGCGTTACGATAATCAGGGATGGGAACGGGTTCGTCTGCTCTTCCTCATTCTCGTTTATGTGCATTCCGGGCTCGACCTGATACCAGCCTGACCTCAATCCTTGCTCGTAATAGAAGATCGCTGATTTGCCGCCGTGAATCTGGCGGGCCATCCCGTCGCCGAATGGAATGATCTCGGGCCACTCACGGTTCCAGAAATGGAAGTGCAATCGCAGCAGGAATCCCTGTGCCTCGGCGGTGGGTGGAAAGTCCGGCGGGAATCGGAAATCCAGCGGTGTCGGATCGCTCATCCGTGCCCGACCGATCGCCGTCATCGCATTCAATTCACCGCGATCCAACTGCCGCAAAAAGTCCATCTCGGTTGTCAACACCACGTTGTAACCCGTTTCCGGAATTCCGGCGCCGAGTGAGGCAGAACCGGCAGGTGACAGAACCACATGATAATTCCCGCCATCATCGCCAGAGATGTCGAACCCGAGTACGACGGTGTCGTTCAATACCATCTCCTGCTCGCCGCGCCAAGCATCTACGTATCGTTGCAGGATCGTTCTTGCATCGTCAGCCGAGTTGTCTATCATCGTCAGATCAGGGGAAGTGCGTTGGTCCTGTTTGCAGGACAAAACCGAAGTAGCCACCAATCCAGCAACACCGATCCTGACCACTGCTCTCATGATTTCTCCGAGTACGTATGTGCCTCTGTCGTACCGATTCAAATCGAGCACGACCGCGAATTCACCAATTGTATTTGGGAAGTTGCTCGCAATACGGAAGGCGAGCGGTGGAGTTTCAGTTTGAGACTAAGGAGAAACCGCTCCCACTAGCGGCCTCGTGAGCTACCTGTGATGTTGCGCAACATATGATTGGCCATTTCTCGTGGAGATAGACTGATGAGATTGAGGAACTACCCGTTGGTGTGCACGCTGCTCTTTGTGCTCGTTCTTCCGGCAACCGCCCAAACCGTACCACAATGGAACCGGTACCCGGCAATATCGCCGGACGGCAGCTCGATTGTGTTTACATATCGTGGCGATCTCTACCTTGTGCCTGCCACGGGTGGCGCCGCGAGGGCCATAACATCGCATCCGGCGCACGACTTCAAAGCTGCGTGGAGCAATGACGGTCAGCAGATCGCATTTGCCAGCAACCGCAAAGGCAACTTCGACGTTTACGTCGTACCTGCAACCGGTGGTGCTCCTACACGACTGACATTCCATTCGGCGGATGAATTCCCGTACACGTTCGAACCCGGAGATACTTCAATTTTGTTTGGCGCTGCACGACAAGATGCTGCGAGCAATCGGGCTTATCCAACTGGGTCCCTCACAGAGCTGTATCGGGTATCGGTAGACGGAGGTCGGGTGTTCCAGGTACTGACGACTCCGGCCGAGGCGGTCCAGATCGGGGACGGTGGCTCGTTCTACATCTACCACGACAACAAGGGTTTCGAGAACGAGTGGCGGAAGCACCACACGTCGGCCATCGCGCGCGACATATGGGTCTATGACACTGAAACGCAGGGCCACCGTCAGGTTACCGACTTCGCGGGCGAGGATCGGAATCCAGTGGTGACGCCTGACGGCGTCGCGTTCTATTACCTGAGCGAGGAAAGCGGCTCGTTCAATGTCCATCGAAAGAGCCTGAGTGGTGGCGCGGGCGAGCAGATCACGACCTACACTGGTCCGCCGGTTCGGTTCCTGAGTATGGCCAATGACGGCACACTCTGTTTCGGTTGGGACGGAGAGATTTACACGCTTGCTGCAGGTGGTTCCCCGACGCGGGTGCCGATCACGGTCGCCGCAGACCTCGCGGAGAACAACGAGGAAGTCGTGCGAGTGACGGGCAACGCAGGCGGGATGGCGGTTTCTCCAAACGGCAAGGAGGTGGCCTTCGTCGTTCGAGGTGACGTATTCGTAACCTCTGTTGAAGGTGGCGTAACAAAGCAAATCACGCGTACTCCGGTGACGGAGACTAGCGTATCGTTTTCTCCCGGCGGTGACACGCTCGTTTATGCTTCCGAACGAGACGGCAGATGGGCGATCTACACGGCCACGCGCACTCGTAACGAGGAACCTTACTTCTACGCTTCAACACTGATCGACGAGACAGCTCTAATTCGCAACGAGCACGAAAACTCCCAGCCGCTGTTCTCGCCGGACGGGAAGGAACTCGCATTCGTCGAAGATAGAAGCCTCGTCCGCGTCCTCAATCTCGGATCTGGAGCGACGCGCACACTGCTCGACACTGACCAGGTGTTCTCCACGCGCATCGGAGGCCAATACTTCCAGTGGAGTCCCGACGGCCAGTGGCTGCTCTTCGACCAATCCATTCCGGGGTTTTCCCCTGGTGAGGTGGGTTTGGTGAAGGCCGATGGCAGTGGGCAGATCGTGAACCTCACTCAGAGTGGATTCTCCGATTACAGGGGCCAGTGGGTCTTGGGTGGCGAGGCCATGATCTGGTACAGCAACAGGCACGGCCTCAAATCTCTGGCCCAATCGGGTTCGAGTCAGATGGATGTGTACGCGATGTTCTTCACTCAGGATGCATGGGACCGTTATCGCCTGAGCAAAGAAGATTACACCCTGCTGAAAGAGCAGGAGGAGGAGAATAAACCCGACGACGAAGAGGACGAGGAAGACGAAGATGAGGGTGGGGACAACGAGGACACGGTGGAGACGGTCGATCTGGAGTTGGACGGTGCCGAACTCAGAACTGCACGGCTCACCACCCACTCCTCGTCAATGGGCGGAGCGCTGCTCAGCAAGGATGGCGAAACGCTCTACTACCTCGCGCGCTTCGAACGCGGGTACAACCTCTGGTCGACCACGCTGCGGACCCGTGAGACGAAGATCGTCGCCACGCTGAACGCGGGACCGGCCAGTATGGTCTGGGATAAGGAGCAGAAGAACATATTCCTGCTGTCGAACGGCAGCATCTCGA
>CAYTDU010000566.1:0-4125 GCA_964436395.1 uncultured Gemmatimonadaceae bacterium
TACTTCTCAAACCATCCAAGGATATAGGCGATCTTTGCGACCAGATTGCTCGGTCGATTTGCTATTCCGTGTCCAGAATCGGGAACGCGCACCATCGTGGTCTCTACTCCCTGAATTTTCAATGCGCCGTAGAACTGCTCAGTTTCCGACATGGGCGTGCGGTAGTCGACTTCACCCGTGATGAGCATCGTAGGGGTAGTCACATTGCCTGCGTAGTTGATGGGAGAGCGCTCCATGTAGTGTTGGACGTGCTCCCAGGGTTTCCCGGGAAACCAATAGCGCCAGAAGAAATCGAGGCCATCGGCGTTGAGTACGAATGAGTACCAGTTGATGACCGGTTTTTGTACGGCCGCTGCGGTAAAACGATCTGTATGCCCAACGGCCCAGGAAGACAATACTCCTCCACCGCTACCGCCGGTAACGAACAGGTTGTCCTCATTGACGTAACCGCGCGAAATCAGTTCGTCGACGCCCGACATCAGGTCATCGTGGTCTTGGCTCGGGTAGTTGTGATGGATCAGGTTGCCGAATTCCTGGCCGTAACTTGTCGATCCTCTCGGGTTGGCCGAAAGCACCACGTATCCTGCAGACGCGTACAACTGATTCTCAGCGGAAAATCGATCGCCGTAGTTGGAAAACGGTCCTCCGTGGATTTCGAGTATGAGCGGATACTTGTTCGCGGGGTTGAACCCAGGCGGCTTTGTGATCCATCCCTGGATACGACGGCCGTCGTACGATGACTCCCACCAAATTTCCTCAACTTCGCCCAGCTCTTTGTGGCCCAGAAGATCGTCATTGAGGTATGTCAGCTGCCGTACTTCGCGTCCTCGTGTCCCTACTGCGAGATCCGCAGGACGATGGGGTGTGCCAAGGGTGAATGCGAAGGTCCCATTCGATGCGACCGAGTATTGCCCGCCGCCGTACGGGCGCCCAATCGATAGACCACCAACATTCTCCGCAAGGACGTCCAAGTCTCCATCGAGTGAGATGTAGGCGATCTTGGTATTGCCTTCATCATCGTATTGGAAGAACAAGCCGCGGCTGTCAGCGCTCCACTGTGGATTATTGACGTCGCGATCGAGGCCTTGGGATACGAGACGGCTGTCGGAACCATCGCTGTTCATTACATAGAGGTTCGTGACCGTGTATCCCTGGAACGTGTCGTCATACCCGGTATACGCGATCATGCGACCGTTTGGGGACAAGCGCACACTACCGTCCGGTCCGAAACGATCGGTGAGCCTTGTATAGGAACCGTCCTCGAGCGACAGGATGTAAACGTCGCTGTTCCGCGGTTCCTCGAGGACGTTGTCGCTGCGATTAACCGATACAATCAACGAGTTTCCATCCGCGGCCCATTCCGGCGAGCCACCATGGTCGTAGTACCCGGACGAGACTTGCCTCGGCGTTCCACCCTCGACCGGGATTACGAACAGGTGGTCGGAGCCTTCATCGAGATATCCAGCACCATCCGCTCGATAGTTGAGTTGATCGATCACCTCGATCGGCGGTCCCCAATCTGCACCTTCAGGTTTGTGCGGCATGTCAGCGGTCAGGGTGCCTTCATCATGTGGAACAAACATTGAGAACGCGATCCACTGACCGTCGGGGGACCACGACATTCCACCTGGTGACTCAGTTAGGTTTGTGAGCCGGGTGTCCTGCCCGGTATCCATCCAGCGTAGAAATATCTGGGCGCGGCCGCTTTCCGAGGACGCATACACCAACCGTGAACCATCTGGTGACCATCTTGCCGATGAGTAGCTATTGGGGCCGGTGATGAGTGGCCTGTGATTTGTGCCATCGGAGTTCACAATCCAAAGTGAGCTTCTGGTTCGGTCGGTCATGATGTCGAAGCTCGTGCGCGAATACACGATTCTGCTTCCGTCAGGTGAGATCTGTGGATCGACGGCACGTTCGAGTTGGAATACGTCTTCCGCGGTGAAGCGGTCGTTCTGAGCCGCAGCCGAGGCGGTCATCGCCGCAGCTAGGACCAAGACAATTATAATGCGCATGGGAATCTCCGTTTTGGCGGTGCTTGACCTTATGCGAAAAATATGTACGCGATGAATATGCCGGCTATGATTGCCGTGAAGTCCGCAATCAGCCCACAGTGCACTGTGTACCTTGTGCGCCT
The DNA here is from genome assembly GCA_964436395.1 of uncultured Gemmatimonadaceae bacterium. Taxonomy (GTDB): domain Bacteria; phylum Gemmatimonadota; class Gemmatimonadetes; order Gemmatimonadales; family GWC2-71-9; genus JBDGYW01. The sequence goes on from CAYTDU010000566.1 coordinate 2,138, forward strand.
CACCCCTACCGATCCGAAGTATAGGGCAATAGCGTAGAACGTTGTGTCGGTGGACCCTTGGAAGGTTGAGGCCAACCGCCCGACGAATGAATCAGCCCCGTGCGTTTGCATTGCGTCGAGCATCATGCCCCTGGCACCGCTTCCACTCAACGGTTTCATGAAAGCAGTGGGCAACGCCTCTATGAAGTCAGTATTGATACCCAAAGCAGTGAACGCCTGCCCAATACCCGAAACCAGGTAGCCCATCGCCCCTGACGCGCGGAATACACCTATTGCAACGAGAATAGCTACGAGGTACGGGATGATCTTGACGATGACCGCAAAGCCTTCTTTCGCACCATCTATGAATGCCTCGTATACATTGACCTTCTTGAACATCGCAAGGGCAATGAACCCGGCGATCACGCCAAAGAGAATCACATTAGCGACAACGTTGGACACGGTCTCTACCTGGTCTTGCGGTAGACGAGAGAAGTAGTAGATGGTCGCTCCCACCAGGCCCGTGAGGCCCGCCAGGTAAGCCAGCACAGTCCTTTCGAGGAGGTTGATCCTTTGGACGACTGCCACAGATATCAAGCCGGCCAGAGTGGAGAAAAAGGTCGTCAAGAGTATGGGCAGGAAAACATCTGATGGGTTGGCAGCCCCCTGTTGAGCGCGGTAAACCATAATCGTGATCGGGATTACCGTCAGCCCAGAAGTATTCAGCACGAGGAACATGATCTGGGCATTCGATGCAGTGTCTTTGTTCGGGTTCAGCTCCTGCAACTCCTGCATCGCCTTGAGACCCATGGGTGTCGCAGCATTGTCGAGATTGAGCATGTTGGCCGCGAAATTGAGAATGATAGAGCCATGAACCGGATGGTCCTTCGGTACCTCTGGAAAGAGTCTATTGAAAAACGGCCTTACAACCTTGGCGAGAATGTTTACCGCGCCGCCCTTTTCCCCTACCTTCATTAGTCCCATCCACAGCGTCAAGACACCGATCAAGCCCAGACAGATCTCAACGCTTACCTCAGCCATCTCGAAGGTGCTGTTGACCATGTTGGTGAAGATCTCGGTGTCGCCGAAGAAGACCAGACGGACGAACCCAACAACCAGCGAAATCAGAAAGAACCCAATCCAGATGTAGTTCAAGACCATGAGACCTCACCGGTCAGCAGTTCCGCCAGCACCGGAACGTGTTCGCGGACCAATGCGTCGATCGTGGTGAGTGGAAACTCGTACGTCACGACACCAATGCCCTGCTCAGCTCCCCATGTTCCGAACGAGCCGGGTGTTGGGTAGCCCACGTCCGCAACCAACTCGAGCCCCGTCCTCTCAGCGAGCCAGTGCGCGAGCGGGCCCTGTTTTGCGTCGTCTATACAAGCAAGAGGGGCATGCAACGCCACTACGTCCTTTGGTTGCAGCTCTCCGATCAAGCGGATCAGTGCTCGCACCTCCGCTTCCGATGCAGGAGATGACCCGGGGCTCAATCTCACGTCACGGGGATCGTCGAGCGTTGACCGATATTCAACCGGATCAGGTTTCCAATCGGTCGTCGGAAAATTGCGGTTTAGATCGACACCACGCGCGTTGCCCCTCGTGCCGCGGTTGAGGCCATCTGGATTCACAGCCAAGACGATTGCACAGTGTGGTGATGAATCGGTAAGCATGCGAAGGGCCCGAGAAAGAGCAATTGTCGTCTCCGCTTCTTCACCGTGAATTCCAGCATGTATGAGCAACTCGCAGTTGCCGGCGGGTTTCCAGACTTCGAGGGATGTTCCAAGATGGGAGCGACCATAAATGGTTGGCTGCCATTGGATGGTTCCAGTGTCTTGTCTGCGCCGATACTGCGTCATCGAGACCTGCAAATGTTCATGACGAATCTTTCAAAGATCTCATCCAGGTTATCCAGAACAGCTTTCTTCAGCTCTATTCTGGCGCGCTGGATAGTATCCCTCAGAACACAGGTTGTCAGTAGCTTTTCGTTCTTCGATGCGACAGGAGCG
>CAYTDU010000567.1:0-4124 GCA_964436395.1 uncultured Gemmatimonadaceae bacterium
CGGGTGCCGATCTCACCTTTGAAATAGCAATTCCTATGGAAGAAATCACTCTCGGGTCGATCCTCATCCGCGGCGCCATCATCGCCATACTGGTCGCTGCCAATGCTTTCTTCGTAGCAGCCGAATTCGCTCTCGTTGCGGCCCGCACGGTGCGGATCGAGGAGATGGTCAAGGAAGGCGACCGCAGAGCCAAAACGGTTCAGGCCGCTCAGGAAGACCTCAACCGCCTGCTGTCCGCCTGTCAACTCGGCATCACATTGGCGTCAATCCTCCTTGGCTACGTGGCAGAGGAAGCGGTGGCAGTGCTGCTGCACGAATGGGTCGCCTCTCTGCCGGCTGCATTGAGCTTCTTGGGCCGCGCCGCCGTGGTTTCGATTGTGGCGGTGGGGACGATTTCGTTTCTTCACGTGGTAGTGGGAGAACTGGCTCCTAAGGCATGGGCCATAACATACCCCGAAGCCACCAGCCGATGGATTGCCGCGCCGTTGCTGTTCTTCAATTGGATAACGGCGCCGGCCACCAACTTCCTCAATTGGTGCGCCAACCAGCTCGTACGGCTCCTCGGGGTCAAAGCACCGGCGACCGGCATCGAGGCAATCCACTCTCCCGCCGAGATCATGATGATCGTCAAGCAGAGCAAGGAGTCCGGTCAACTCGAAGACGAAGACGTGCGTCTGATCGAGGGCGTATTCGAATTCACGGAAAAGAACGCCCGCGACGTGATGACACCACGAACAGAGGTGGTCGGCCTTGGGGTTGATCTCACCATACAGGATGCGGCCGTTCAGGTGGCAGAGTCGGGTCGTTCGCGGTACCCGGTCTACCGTGAATCGCTCGATGACATTCTCGGCATTGTTCACGCGAAGGAGATCCTCGGCGCACTGCGAGAGCGTGGAGATGATTCGGTCATGACGGTCATGCGTCAGCCCATTTTCCTTCCTGGTACGCGTGAAGTAGAAGACGTGCTCACTGACATGCAGCGATTGAAGGCTCAGATGGCAATCGTGCTGGACGAGTTTGGCGGAACCGCCGGCGTAGTAACGATGGAAGACCTCATAGAGGAGATCGTCGGAGAGATATACGACGAATACGACGAGGTCGACCCGCTGCCTGTTGCCGGGAAGGACGGCGCCACTGTGGCCGGCGATGCAGAAATCGAGGTGTTGAACAAACAGCTCGACCTCTCCATCAACGGAGGCGAGCACCAGACAATCGGCGGATTGGTTTTTGGTGCGTTGGGCCGGCTACCGCACAAGGGCGACCAGGTTCAGCAGGACGGCGTCGTGGTCGAGGTGCTCGAGATGGACCGGCTGCGCGTCGACAAGGTCAAGCTAATAGCCCTGGAGGACGTGCCTAAGGTTGACTAGCCCAAGCGCAGACTCGCTAGCTCTACCGCCAGCGCAATTGCCTGCCGCATAGACCCAGGATCTGCAATTCCCTTCCCTGCTATATCCAATGCTGTTCCGTGATCTGGCGAAGTGCGAATGAACGGAAGCCCAAGCGTTACGTTCACTCCGCTTCCAAACCCGGCGATTTTCACAGCAGTCATACCCACATCATGATACGGGACCAACACGGCATCAAAATCCCCGCGCAGTGCCTTCACAAAGACTGTGTCGGCCGGCAATGGGCCTGCTGCCCCAATCTCCCGAGCCGCTGGTGCCAACACTTCGTCGTCCTCAGCCCCGAACAGCCCTCCATCACCGACGTGGGGGTTCAACCCGCAGAGTGCGATGCGAGGCTCTTGTATGCCCCACCATTCGCGAAGTGCACGATCTGTGTGCCGCGCGGCGCGCAGAATCTCTTCTCTCGTGACCGCATCCGGCACGTCACGGAGAGCGATATGTGTGGTGATCAAGACTACCCTGAGCCTATCTGCCACGAGCATCATCGACGTCTCGACACCACCGGCGAGTTCGCCGAGCCACTCGGTATGACCTGGATACCGATAGCCCGCCGCCTGAAATGCCTTCTTCTCCGCCGGCCCCGTCACGATTGCATCGACTTCACCGGCGAGCGCGAGTGAGGCTGCGCGCTCTACTTGAAGACCGACTAGACGACCGGCAAGGATGGGGGAGCGGGGAGCGGAGAGCGGGGAGCGATTGGGTGCATCCCTGCTCCCTGCTCCCCGCTCCCCGACAATCATCGTCTCACACGGCAGCCCCGAGACACATTGCTCCGGTCCCACAACCACGTAATCAGCGCCGGCCGGCGGATCCTCCAAAGCTTTCGAGACCACCTCCGGTCCGATACCGCGCGGATCACCCACCGTTATCAAGACGCGTGGGCTCACGACCCTCCGATCCGGATTTCGATGTAAGTGGCTGCGCGGAGTGTCTCGACGTAACGTGTGATGGCGTTTTCCTCCGCGAGGCTGTCCCTGATTTGGTTGCGCAGATCTTCGAAAGCAGCAGGACCCTCAGGACGTTCTTCCAAGAAGATTATCACCGCGTACAGCGTGCGCCCGTTTCCACGATCCAACGGGACCGGCCCGACAATGTCTCCCGGCTGCACTCCATTCAAGGGCTCCCGGTATGCCTCCGGCAACCCGTCTACCGGGAGATCTTCGGCAAGGCGTTCTTCAGTGCGGTCGTGATACAATCCTGCCAACGAATCGAACGGAACCCCGTCACGTAGCATCTGCATCACACTATCCGCGCGGCTTCTGGCAACTTCTCGATTCTCATCTGTGAAACCAGGGGAGACCAAGATGTGGCGCACCTGGACTGATGCCGGCTCGGCACGCTGTACCTGAATGATGTGAAACCCGAAGGGCGTGTATACCGGGGGCGAGTAAGCGCCTGGTTGGATCCTGAAGGCCGCGTCTTCGAACTCGCGCACCAATCCCTGACCGCGTCTCACCCAGCCGAGATTGCCACCTTGCTCCTTGGTACCGATGTCGTCGGAATGTGATTGTGCCAGGGCAGCGAAGTCTTCGCCGTCCAACAACCGAGCCCGTAGCGAATCCGCACGACCGTACGCCTCGCGGAGCGCGACGCTGTCGGGCTGCGTGGCGACAACGATCTGTCGAAAAGAGACCGTGGCAGGCCTTCGCGGATGCCGATCACGTGAAGCATCGAACGCAGCACGCATCTCATCTTCGGTCGGGGGCAGGGGCCTCAGCTCTCCCATCTGTCTGAGCTGCTGCAGCAGCGCAGCCCGCAGCATCTCCCGCCGCTGCCTCTCAAACCGATATAGCCGGTAGTCCTCGAGCGACTTGAACCCTGCAGTCCGGAGGTCGCGCTCTAGTTCCTCTTGGGAGTTGAAGCCGCTGCGGATTCTCTGCATCGCGTCGTCGACAGCAGCCTGTACTTCTTCTTCCGTCACGACAATCATCGTATCGCGTTCCGCCGCCTGAACGATCAGCTCATCGTCGATCAAGCCCTCGAGAATTTGGCGGCGAAGGGCGACCAAACCCTCGGGGTCAGTCGGAATGACACCGCCCTGCGCGCGGAAGGTTTGGATCTCCTCGGTGACTCGCGACGCCGGTATCGGAGTATCGCCGACAATAGCCACTATCCCGTCAACCGGCACACGAAGCAAGTCCTGGCCAACCGCAGGACAGTAGATTGCCAGCGACAAGACCGACACCAATCGCAAATGTCTAATAAACACTTCCAATCCCTTTACCTCCCCTCCCCACAGGTGCTGTCTCGCGGGGCTCTCAGTCGGTCAATACACAAAGATTGATCGTAAGGAAAAAGCAGTACTGTTAAGAGACGGTACCTCTACTGCCTCTGTTTGTTCCGAATCTCGGCATTCCCCGCCCCAGCCTCCTCATCTCCGAGTGCGATGGAGAGTACCCGCACTAGGCCTGTATCAATCGGTATTCCGCCGAGACGGTGCAGCTTGAGCGAGAGCGGCACCGTCCGCCTCACGTCCGCAGCGAACTGGACCTCGTCCGAGGCAGCTGACAGCCTCATGAGCTTTGGAGCTGCGCCCGCACGAAATCTCAACCGCGCTGCATCACCCCGGACAATGATCGTCTCGAGTCCCAATCTGGCTCCCAGGGCGCGCAGCTCTGAGACGACGAGGATTCGATTGGCATGCTCGGGCAGAGGTCCGAAACGATCCTTCAGTTCTTCCCGTAACCGTTGAATTTCACCAACGGTGCTTGCCCGCGC
>CAYTDU010000568.1:0-4116 GCA_964436395.1 uncultured Gemmatimonadaceae bacterium
TCCTGGATCATCTGCTGGTGGTTCAGCTACTGCAGGAGATTGAGATTGCCAACCGATGGCAGTGCCAACTCGGCGATGTCCGGATATTCCTTCAGCATCTGCTCTTGCCAGATCTGGAGCTTCGGAATTTTCGTATCGGGTCGTACGAAGTCGATTGACAGATAGAACTGCCGCAACTTCTTACCGCCTTCAAGCATGTTGTCCACGGCGGCGACGATTTCGCCAGGTTGAATATCCCGGCTGCCCATACCGAACGCGCCCGAGTACAGCTCTGGAATTTCGGCAGGCGATAGTGGTTCGACTCCGGCATACGGCTTCGTACCATTGCCTCGACCGTTCTCGAGTCCCTTCCCCAGCGCTGCCCGGATCTCACGTACCATCGGCAGATCAACCGCGAGAGGTTGGTCGGTTCTTTCCAACACAGTCACGGCCTTTTTGCCCTTTAACATCTTCGTGAGTACATCGGCCGGGAATGGCCGGAACATGGTGAGATTGATCACGCCGATCTTGAGACCCCTGGTGTCTCGCAGATAGTCGCACACCGCCTCGGCATTACACACGACTGATCCCTGGCCGATAAGCACGTACTCAGCGTCGTCCATACGGTGGCCAGTTGCGCGAGCGTACCGCCTGCCCGTGAGCGCAGCGTACTCCTCCATCGCCTGGTCGGCGAGAGCTGCAATGTGATCGAAGAAGAAAGGACGCTGGGCTGCCACTCCCTGCTGGTATGACTCCTGGTTCTGTACCGTACCAACCATTGCCGGGTAGTCGACGTCGAACATCTCTGGGATTCGGCGCCGTTTTTCACCGAAAACCCAACGTTGTGCTGGAGTCGGGGAATCAATGATGTCGGACGGATCGCCCAGATATTCCTTCACACATTCCCGCTCAGGTATCAACGCCGACTCGATCACGTGGGTGGTCAGGAATCCGTCCTGGGCGACCACACCGGGGTTCAACGCGAGTTCGGCCGTTCGGTGAGCAATGAGAGGTAAATCTCCCGCTTCCTGCACATTCTTTGCGAAGTACTGAAAGAACCCAGTGTCGTCGATGGCATGGTAGTCGTCGTGCCCGGCGTGGACGTTCAGCGTATTCTTCGTCATGGCGCGCGCGCCAATGTTCAGCACGTACGTGAGACGTTTGCCAACGGCGGCATACAGCGACTCGTGCATGTACGCGATACCCTGGCCACTCGAGAAATTGGTCGCACGAAGCCCCGACATGGACATTCCGGCTGTCACTGCGGCAGCCGCGTGTTCTCCTTCGGGCTCGAAGAAGATGAGCTTCCGACCGTTGACGTTGCGTTTGCCTACTGCTACTGCTTTTGCCCACCCCTCACCCATATTCGTCGAAGGTGTAATTGGATAAGCGCCTGCTGCCTCGGCGGCATTTGTCTCTGCTTCAACAGTCGCGGTGGTACCGTCGGTGGCCGTCAGAATCCCCGGGTACTTTGGGGATGCCGAATCGCTGCTGTTCTCTTTCATTCCTTTGCACTCCTAACCAACTCGAGCGTGTCTGCGAATTGCTGTCCCTCTTCTAGCCACACGATGGCGCCCGTGGGGCACCTGCCTACGGCTTCGGGACTGGCAAGTTCGTTCTTCTCGTAATCGATGACTGGAAGGTTGTTTACCATCTCTATCAGGCCTGGTGCGGCGTCAGCAACACACCTGGCGCATGCATTGCACGCGACCTTGCACACGTTCTCGGCGTCGTCGCCTGCAAGCAAGTTCTTGCATTGGACAATCAACTGCTGTTCGACCGGCATGATTGTGAAGAGGTCGAGCGGACAGGCATCAACGCAGTCGCCGCAGGCAGTGCACTTTTCAACCAGAACCACCGGAATGTTGTGCTCGTTCAGGACGATTGCATCGAAGCCGCAAGCCTCGCCACAATCGTTGAGCCCGAGGCAACCCCAGGGGCAGCCTTTTCCGCCTCCAGCAACCGCCGCGGCGGCTTTGCACGTCTCCAACCCGCGGTACTGTGCTTGTTGAATTGCCACATCGGTTCCGCCGGCACAAAGAAGGCGAGCCACCCGCTTCTGTGCCTCGCCTGCATCCACGCCGAGTAGCGCGGCTACGTCCTCCACATCCTCCGGACCCATCACTGAGCATGTCGCCGGAGAGACCTTCCCAGCGATGAGCGCCTCTGCAAACGCGCGGCAACCAGCCTGTCCGCAGGCACCGCAGTTGCTTCCGGGAAGCATGTCGGCGACCGCATCGATGCGGGGGTCTTCCCACACCTTGAGCTTCATATGCGCGATCGTAATCAGGATGCCGAATACGAGCCCCACCCCGGCTACAATCGCCGTAGAGCGAAGGATCTCTATAAGCATTTTTCTCTACTATCCAGCGTCACTCAGATCAGCCCTCGTGAGCAGCCACGCTGCCAGTTTGTCTGCGGGATTGACCGTTATCTCGGGTTCCTCAACCACAGTCACTGCCTTGGGAGCCTTCCCGAGAGCTTTCAGTTGACGCATTTCTTCAGCTTGTTGTGCCACACTCACACCACCCATTGGCTTCCTACGCACGTCCTCTGGTAGGCTGCCGATTTTCATGCGCTGTACCACTGTCTCACCGCCGGCGGGGTCGTGCACGAAGCATGCTGCGGATTCAGGAACGACAGCGCCGATGCCGGGTCCGTCCCACTTCCCGACGCCCTTCAAACCTGCAACATCCGTCGCCTGTGCGACAAACACCCCCGGCGTGATCAGCCTCACCGTCGGGGCCGGTGTGGATTCACCTCTAGTGAGGAGGATAATCTTCTGAGTACCGTCCAGAAACTCCGCAAGGGCATTGGCGCGGCAATCCGCTCCGTCTACCACCACTACCAGCGGAGGTGCAACGCGGCGTTCCTTGCTGCTCCAATTGCTGAACGGAAGCGTCTTCGCAACCTCGACCTTGGTGCCGTTGGCCTTGACCTGTTCGAAAGCGTGCGCCGCTCCGAATGCGCGACCCAACTCCCCTAATCTCGTGGCTACGGAGTGCCAGAGACTGCCGCCACTCTCGACATCAACGACAAAGAGATCGTCGCCTTTGTCAGCCAATTCGTTCAAGGCCTTCAGGGAGTCCTCTACAGTATTCAGAGCATTGCCGGGAGAGGCCGGAGTGTTTTCGGCGTAATGCGAAAATTCGCCTGGATCGACCAATTTCGCCGCAAATGGCCCGAGTTCCATAGCGATGATGGAGGCCTTCTCTTCATTGGCTGCACCTTGAGCATGTGCGTAGGCGCCGATCTGGTCGATCGTGGCAGCCAGCGCGGACCGAAACGCCTGTGACTGCGCTGACAGGGCCTCGAGTGCCTGTTCTATCCGTTCGTCAGACGGCATAGCGGTCTAACTCCTGATTCAGTATGTCAATCTTTTCTTCGACCGTCCGACTTGGGACGGCTCGTACCTCTTCCAGCACAGGCGCCGACTTGTTCTGATAGTACAACCCGAGTAGGAGGCGCCCTGGATCAGCCGCATGTCGATGCGCTTCTACCAGATCTGAAGGATCATGGTATACATGGTTCTTGTAGATTTCTTTGATTCCGTCGATGTTGATTCCGTTCGGATGAACCAACAACTGTGTCAGATTCGGATCCCGTACTGCCTCGGCGTATATCGCGCTAGTATACTGCGGACATCGTTGAAGAATCCGGATAAACGCGAGTCCCTTATGGTGGAACCCAGCCGAGATTGTCTCATACAGGTGATCAGGAATCCAGTCGGCAGTTTGAGCTACAAATGACGCATTGGTAATCCCGAGAGTGCCTGTGAGCGGATTCAATGGGTTGAGAACAGCACCGCGCGGCTGCGTGTTACTGGGAAAACCTTTGGGCGCCGTTGGTGAGGTTTGGTTCTTCGTGAGCCCGTACGCCCCGTTGTCAAACATCAGCACGACGATGTTTGGATTGTATCGGGTCGTGTGCACCCAGTGTCCAGCACCAATCGAGCAGCAGTCTCCGTCACCTGTGGCAACGAATACATGGAGATCGGGGCGCCGGAGCTTGATGCCGGTCGCCATTGGAAGGGCTCGTCCATGGAGACTGTGAAATCCGTAAGTATGGAAGTAGTGAGGGAATCGGCTCGAGCAGCCGATGCCCGATACCATTACTGTCTGTTCGGGAACCAACTGC
>CAYTDU010000569.1:0-4108 GCA_964436395.1 uncultured Gemmatimonadaceae bacterium
CTTGAATTCTGAAGTCCCCAAGCGTGTGAGAATTCGTCAACGATGTCAATGATGGGAACATCCCCCAATTTTGTCTCACCTGGCGTGCCGCGGAAGTATACGGTGCCAGTAACTGCGTCGGTATAAGGAGAGTCTAAGTTCTCCACGAACTCGTATCGGATCCCTTTCCGTCTTGCGAACCTCGAAAGACGCGAAAGCACTCTGTCCGACGGTCGTACTGACAGATGAGGGCTGTTTCGGTCTATTGCTGCCCTGAGAGCACCACCACGAGTTCTTCGCCCTCCCGGTTCCGGTTTCGCCGGTGGCATGCCTTTCTCGGGGGCGTCAACATCTGGACGCGTGGCGGGCTGGTCACGTTTTATCTGCTAATCGTGATCGACTTGGCCACCAGGCGAGTTCAAATCGCCGGTATGACGCCCTCGCCCGACGGAAAGTGGATGCGAACGATGGCCTGCAACCTGACTAACTGGGAAGACGGTTTCTTGCGCGACAAGCGATACCTGATTCACGACCGTGACACGAAGTTCTGTCGTGCATTCGTTGACGTGCTAGAAGATTCGGACGTAGAGCCAGTCAAGCTACCGCCTCGCTCGCCCAATATGAACGCCTACTGCGAGCGGTTCATTCGGTCGCTCAAGGAAGAGTGCCTGGACGGGATGATCTTCGTCGGCGAGAGATCATTGCGACGATCCGTGAAGGAATACCTTGAACACTACCACCGCGAACGGAATCATCAGGGGCTTGATAATCGGTTGATCGAGCCGGACGACGCTGTTGGCTCGACCGACGGTGAGGTCGTGTGTCGCCAGCGGCTTGGTGGCCTGCTGCGATACTATCATCGCACCGCGGCGTAGTGACCATCTATGCGACGACTCCAGTCTCAGCCGTAAGTTTCGATGCTGCGCACTCCCTGTAGAAACCGTTAGTCGGCCAAGTTCTAGCTCGCTCTCAGTGCTCCGGCTCGTCCCAAATCGGGAACCGCTGTCCCAGGTTCGCCCTCAAGAAATGAGTCCCAGACCCTCGGCGGACTTTTTTCACCTTACGGGCACGAAACTCCGACAAACTCCCCTTTCGATACCCGAAATGCTGGAACGTAGAGGTCGTTTAGTTGAAATCCATCGCAAGATAATACAGCGCTCATTCTTCAGCTCGCACTTTCTGAAGCGAGGGGTGTTGATTCGCTAGGAGCGAGGGAGACGACGGGTGCTATCCTACTCATGGATGATTCGCGTGGCGGGCAACGCCTGCTGCAGTCGCGCGAGTTCATCGGGTGTCAATGGCAGTCCCCGGACACTTAACCTTGTGAGTGTCTTGGATCCCGCCAACTGCGTCAGCCCCTTGATGGTAACAGACGTGTTGTCGACACTAAGTTCCTCCAGATCGTTCAAGCGTGCCAGATGCGTGAGGCCAGCGTCCGATATAGATGTCCTGTTTAGGGTAAGTCTACCTAGGTCCTCAACACGCTGCAGGAGCTTAAGTCCCTGCTCGCCAATTTGTGAGCTGTCGAGGTTCAGCTCTTCGACGCTTTCGATATGTCGCAGCAAGGCCATAAGGCCAGTTTCTGACAGTTCTGTCGCTCGTAATGACAATCGATCAAGTCGGATATCGATGTTCTTTAGATTGGCGACCGCTTGATCCGTGATCTCGCACCCGTCAAACGATAATTCGTAAAAGGGGTACTCGCGATAATTGGAGTTGTAAGAGAGTATCGCCACGAATCCGCCGTCCGTGATTCGAGTGCGAGACAGATCGAGCGCCCTAAGGTTCGGGTACTTCGGCAGCAGTTCGACTAGTTGATCCGCGACGTGAGTGCCGGATAGGTCGAGCTGTCGAAGCGACAACGCAGCCTCTGTCTCGGCAAGAGCGGCCATGGTTTCGTCTGTGAATGGTAGGTCGCGTAGTCGTAGTTCCTCCAACTCACTCAGGCGGCCGATATCAGGAATGCTTGCATCCGTGATTCGCGTATTGCCGACTCGCAGTGCCGTGAGTTTCGGCGTCTTCGTCAGCGCCTTCATGCCCACATCGGTTATTTGCGTGTCATTGAGGAAGAGTGTCCACAGATACGGGCTCGTTATCAACCGCTCCAAGGTAGCGTCCGTAATCTGTGTTCCATTGAGACATAGACAACTGAGGCTACGGCACTTCAGAATCTGTTGCAGGCCATCGTCCGAAACGTTGGTGTCGCTCGCGAGCAAGAATGCGAGAAAGGTTGGTGTCCCCAAGCTCTTCAGTCCTTCATCGCTGATTCGCGTGCCTGAAACATCGAGGTGAGAAAGGGCCTCGGGATTGATCGCCGCTAGACTGGAATCGTCAATCGCGGTGTTCGCAGCGCGGATTGTGTCGATGGCGGTCGCGTTACGCAGGCCGGCGAGTCCGGCGCCGCTGAGGTTCGTTCGGGATACGTCCAGGATCTGGAGACTTGTCATCTTTGACAGGGCCTCGACACCCTCGTTGTTCAGATTGGTATCCGCCAGATGAAGGGAAGTTAGCTTCTCGGGAGCAGGGAGCGTCTTGAGGGCAGAGCCGGTGACATTCGTTCCTTCAAGCGAAAGGTAGGTTAACTGCCCCATCTGCTCAAGGCACTGGAGTCCCGCATCGGTAATCCCAGGAGACTCTAGCGAAAGATAGGAGATCTCGGGCAGCCCAGCCAGACATGCCACGCCACGATTCGTTAGCGCACGGCCTTCGCAATCAAGCCGCGTGATGGACAGCTGACATGCAAGGTGGCAAAAGCCCTCGTCGGAAATATTGCATGGTTCTGGAAGCGTCAGTTTCGTAAGCGTCGGCCGCGAACAAAGCGTAACTAGTTGTCGGTCCTCCATATAACCGAGCGATGAAAATTCGAGGCCAGCAATACTACTGTAGAAATGCGGCCCCAGGCGGAGTTGCAGCGACTCAGGTAGTGTGTCCGCCCAGCCAGCTCGCTCGTAGCGGAAAGCGGCTGTTCCGTTCAGCTGTTCAACGGCGGACACGTAGGAAGCTTGTTTCCGAGCGAGATAAGCGGTGGTCGCAAACCACACCGCGCATGCTGCCATTAGCACTAGAATCGATCGAACAGTAAATCGCAACCGAGGACGCATGTTGGTAGTGTCAGTGTCTTATCCAGTGAATACGGTGGTCTAGAACTTTGGCCACTTCCATAGGCCTTTGGGATCGTATTGCAGATTAATTCCGTCGTTGAGACGCTTGTCCTTAATTTGCTCCCGTGACTTTATGTTGCCTTCGATCCCCGTCTTATTCTTAATGATGCCGACCGTAGCGCTGCCGAGAGTGTTAACCAACTTCCCAGACCTAACGCTGTTGGCGCCTCTTTGTATGAGATCAGCTAAGTCAGGGATGATGGATTCTCTGTCTTCTTTTATCGTAATGACAGACCAGCCTTGCGAGGTGTTTCCACCTCCGATTTTGTTGGATGCCCTGGCGATCTCCGTGTATTCTCGCGTGTATTGCGGCGGAACTATTTCTCTGGTACCGAACTTCGTAGTGTACTTACCATTCTCGCAAATCACATACGCATAGTCGACATGAAATTTGCCGAGCACTTGAACGCTCGCGATATGTTCTTTGTGGATTGCGTTAAGCTTGCTATAGAAATCGTCTTTTTTACTAACGGCATCGACTAGTTCTTCAGCAATTTCACTTGCCCATTCCTTAACTTTATCAACAATGTTGTCCTTCGCCTGGTCAACAATAATATCGAACTCCTTGTCCTGATTGTCAAATTCTTCTGGTTTCCCAAGCTTCATGTTGAATCTCACAATAAATTCAGTAAGCCGTAGTTGCGTGTAAACAACATACGCCTCGTTCGGCTTAAGATCACTTCCCAGCTTGCTTAGATCGCCGTTGACGATCTCCGCCAGATACCGCTCATTTGTGACTGCGCTCGGCACGGCGGCAGAGGCCCCAAAACCGGCAATGCGAGCTCCCACGGACTCTTCCAACCCCAGCGGATCGGTCGCACTTAGCGGACTACTTCCCACGTAACGCGTGAGGTTGCTGTCACCCGCAGCGTAGCCAATGGGGTCACGCTGTAGGAACTTGCCGGTGTCGGCCTGGTACTGGCGGTTGCGGACGTGGTACAGGCCGGTCTCGGCATCGAAGAAGTAGC
>CAYTDU010000570.1:0-4098 GCA_964436395.1 uncultured Gemmatimonadaceae bacterium
CGAATCACGTGTGGGGCTCGGACATCACCTACATTCCGATGCGACGGGGTTTCCTGTACCTGGTGGCCATCATGGATTGGGCGACACGGACGGTGCTGCCCTGGCGCTTGTCGAACACGATGGACCCGGGGTTCTGTATCGAGGCATTGAAGGAGGCGCTAGCGAAGCACGGAGCGCCGGAGATCTTCAACACGGATCAAGGGAGTCAGTTCACGAGCGACGAATTCACCGCGGTACTGAAGGCGGCGGGTGTCCGCATTTCGATGGACGGCAAGCGGCGGTGGATGGACAACGTGTTCATTGAGCGTCTGTGGCGTTCGCTGAAGTACGAATGCGTCTACCTGTGGGATCTTGAATCCGGGATCGAAGCCCAGCGGGAGATCGGAGCCTGGATCAGGTACTACAACGAAGAACGCCCCCACTCGGCCCTTGCGGATGACAAGACCCCGATGGAGATGTATCTTCAAGAGAAGGCGGCATGATCCTGTACGGGGAGTCCACCTTAGCAAAGCCGCCAAGCTGTCCAAAGAATGGGGACCACCTCGGTCCAACTCGTGACCACCGCTGGGTGGCGATCCGGTTACAGCTGTATACTTCGATGTTCCCACCTACGCAATGACCCCGAAGGCCGCACCGATGCCGCGGTCCTGCGCGAACCAGCATGGCGGATCCCAGAGGTCGGCTAGACGTGCCGTCTGGCTTTCCCTTCCGGCGTGTCGGGGGTGAGTGCCCTCGTGAACTTCATCGGGCCGGGAACGGCCCAGCATTGTAAGTCATTCGCAGAATGGGATATTGGGAGCCCCGACGGAACAGCGTGTTGTACCACGCCTCTTGTGGCGGCAAAGCCTGGATCGTTGTAGAAACGAGCATCACCAGAGGCTCTTGTCGTTTGCGATGATGGTCTTGGAGAGGTTGTCGACCTTGTAGTGCGCGACCCTTCCGTGCGCTCACTCGAAGTCAGATTTGTTCACTGCAAGTGGTCATCGAAGCCGCTTTCCGGTCGCTGGGTAGCGGATGTCTTCCAAGCCCTGGGGCAGGCTCGATGGTGCCGACAATGGGCAACTGCTCGGGCCAATGTTCGCGTAGCCAACTCAAATGTCGTCTTGCACTGAGCTAGCCACCCTCGGCGATTTTGCATTAGGATTGACCACCTCAGAGCGACGCGTTACATTTGGTTCTGTTCAAGAGTGTGACAAGCGGCCGCCGGCGAGTGGGTTCGCTCTAGTGTTCTGTACACGCATCGGGTCCTGAAGGAGCACCTTGTACACATGGCCATGTTGCACCCACCAGAACGTTCGTCACCCAATGCTGTTCCGAACCAGGTGACCTTTCGATCTGGTTCCGCCCTTCCTGACAGACGATTCCTCCGTTCTCTCGATTCTACCTAGTCGTCCCATCAACTAGATGAGGAGGTCTCATGGATTGCAGTGTCAGAACCCTGTGCATGATGATTGTCTGCTTCAGCACCTTGTTGCTGGCTATACCGCGCGCTGCGTCCCCGGATGTGATGACAGATCCCTCCAATGCAGACTCCGTCCTGCCGGCCGAGAAGCGTTACCAGCGCGATCTCGCTCAGATGCGTGAGCTGGAGCTGCAACCCCTCGTAGACGCCGATGAGGAGTTGTTCCTTTTGGGCGCTGACATCTGGATTCGTTCGAGGGGAGAAGGTGCCTTTCGAAAGGTTGAGTCAACAACAGACGTAGGCTCCTTCATGCAGGAGCACCGGGCCCGCATGCGCCGCCCGGACATCGAATCCACGTACGAGGTGTACTTGGATTTGCGTGACCACCGTGATCTCGAATTCGTCAAGGCTCTCGGTGCGGAGCTCACCCCTTCCGACGACCACCCCTACCACCATGCACTGCTATCGAAGGTTCTTGTGGATCAGATCGTCGAGCGCCAGATCCCCTTCTTCAGAGATCCCTCCGCACCGGACACTCGGCTCGACGAGAAAAATGAACCGAGAAAACCCGGCTCCCCCAACCCCAACGCCCCTGATTCGAGGGAGGTGGTCTTCTATGAGGGATTCGAAGGCGCATGGCCGGGAGCCTGGACTGTGGGCGACAGCGAATCCGACAGCGGACTCGACTACTGGGGCGACGTGTCCTGTGAGTCGTCGGTGGGCAGCTGGTCCTGCTGGTGTTCCGACATCGGGGACGCCCCTTACTGCGATCACTACGATGACGATATGTGGGCCTACGTCTACTCCCCCGCCATCTACGTCGCCAACCACTCGAACGTGCGGCTTTACTACGATCTGATGTATGAGACTGAATCCTGTTGCGATGACGTTAGCATGTGGTACTCGTCCAACGGCTACAACTGGTATCAATCGGATCAGATCTTCTATGGGTCATACACGCCATGGGACACCTACTCCGCTACCCTGAATGGCTTCACCAACTTCTATGTGATGTTCGTATTCTACAGCGACTACTCCGTCAACTACTACGCTGGCGCCTACCTCGATGAGGTCTATGTGACCGGCGACTCCGGTCCCGACTGCGAGGACGACTCCTACGAACCCGACGACACATGCCCTAGCAGCAATTGGATCCAGACCAACGGCACCTATCAAAACCACAATCACTGTGGTGATGACGACGCAGATTGGGTCAAATTCGATGCTGTCGCTGGCTGGACCTACACGGTCTTGACCTATGATCTCGAGGATGAGGCCGACACTTACATCTATCTCCATGATCGCGGTTGTGGAAGTGTTCTTGCGTCCGACGACGATAGTGGACCCGGTTGGGGCTCGCAGCTGACTTGGACGTGTCCGGTCTCTGGAACCTACTACGTACACATCTGGCCTTACGAGACGGGACCGGAAACTGGATACAAGATCAAAGTCACCAAGGAACCGCCCCAAAACCCCGAACCCGACATCACCTACCGAAGCGTCTCACCCCTCAACATAGCCTTGGGGCAATCCTTCCAGATACAAATCCAAGGCGAGAACGACAACGCTGATTCCCCGTGGGGCGGGTTCTCCATCTCCTTCCCAGATGCTGATGGGAATGACACATACCACAGCTCAACTGCGCTCTACGGACCGGATGCCGACATCGTCGTTACGAGCCACGATACCGACCATACGGAAGTCTACCCAACCGGCGCCGAGATCTGGCATATCAATGACTACCAGTTTCCAGCTCAACATCCTCTCTTCGAGATCTGGGACGAGAATGGCAGTGGCTGGGAGGAGGACGAGTGGCATAGCTGTGCGCTGACTGTCACTCCCAAGCACGCCGGGGTTTTCCGGGTCCGTCTTCGACTGACCATGGTTGCCGCCGGCACTGGAGATCCGTTTACGGACCCCGCAAGCGGACCATTGGATCAGCAGGGATACCATACTTACGAGTACACAGTGAATGTCCAGGAACCAATCTGCAACATCACCGAACGACCAACCGGGACCACAACCATAACCTTGGGAGAGTCCGGAAGTTTGACTGTGCGCTTGCGCAATGATGGGGCTGATGCGATGGGGGGAGACATATCTATATCCTTCCCTGACGCCCCTAACAACGAGCAGCATACCGACGATACGCATATGTATGGTCCTGACGCGGATATCATCATCACGGGATATGACACTGATGCAACCAGCATGCACCCGACTGGCTACGACATCTGGCACCTAGACGGGTATGAGTTCCCAGCAGACTATCCGTTGCTCGTGGCCTATGACCACAACCCCTGGTCCGGTGGGGAACAGAACTACGTAACGGTTCAGGTTACTCCCCACCACGTTGGTGTGTTCCGGGTCTATCTGCGCGGTGCCCTGATGGACTACAACGAGGATTGGGAGTACCGCGATCCTTCTTCCTCAACCGGACACATGGACCAGCAAGGCGCTCACGTCTACCTGTACACCATCAGTGTGGCGCCCCCCATACCCGAACCGAACATTCTTCAGCGAGACGTTGGCCCCGTGGACATCACCCTGGGAGAGACGTTTACGATCGACATCCAGGGCAGAAACGATGGGGGAGATTCCCCATGGGGGGGTGTATCTGTGTCATTCCCAGATGCCCCCAACAACACGCAGGGCGGGGGCACGCCCATATCTGACGGGCCGGACGCACGAATTGA